>SXMA01000049.1 GCA_005777515.1 Actinomycetota bacterium
GAACCTCGCTTAGATGAAAAAGGGCGCTTGATTCTTCCCGCCAAATTCCGTGATGAGTTGGCATCAGGTTTAGTAATTACTAAAGGACAAGAGCGTTGTTTATTTGTTTTTCCATCTGCTGAATTTGCACGAATTACTGAGCAGCTAAAACAAGCGCCACTTACTGCAAAAGCAGCTCGCGATTACATGCGCGTGATGTTTGCCGGTGCACATGATGAAATTCCAGATAAGCAAGGTCGCGTAATGATTCCTGCCGGCTTAAGAGAGTATGCAGATTTAGAAAAAGATTGCGTGGTAATTGGCGCAAATACTCGAGTTGAAATTTGGGATTCCAAAGCTTGGAAGAGCTATCTAAAAGATCGCGAAAAAGGCTTTGCTGATGTTTCTGAGGAGGTATTTCCAGGCCTCTTTTAACAAGGGGCAAAAAAAGAAAAATCTCCTCTCTCCTCTGGCCACCGCCGACCTTCAAATAAACGGCGCCCCTTCCCCGGTGCCGTTTATCCCCCGCAATCCGTCGGCCGGCGGTGACCAGAGTAGAGAGTAAGAAGAAAACTCAAGCAGAAAAAAACTACGAAGAAGAAGGAGTGTAGGGATGAAGCTAGAACACACATCAGTTCTGCTTAATCGCTGCATCACTGTCTTATCAACCTCACTAGAAAATAAAGAGAAGCCAGTTTTAGTCGATGCCACCTTAGGTCTAGGCGGTCACTCGCTAGCGCTACTAGAGAAGTTTCCAAAGTTAAAGATAATTGGCATCGATAGAGATAAGAGCGCAATTGATAAAGCCAGTCAACGTCTATCTTCTCATTTAGATCGCATCACAATTTTTCATGCTGTTTATGACCAGACCCCAAAACTCCTTGATTCTCTTGGGATTTCATCGGTTGATGGCATTCTCTTTGATTTAGGCACCTCCTCGATGCAGTTGGATCAATCTGAGCGTGGCTTCTCCTACGCTCAGAGCGCTCCACTTGATATGCGTATGGATCAAAGCAGTGGGATCACCGCTCAAGAGATTATCGATAGCTACTCCAGAGGCGAGTTGATTCGCATTATTCGCAGCTATGGCGAAGAGAAATTTGCTCAAAGAATTGTCGATAACATCATTGAGGCAAGAGCAAGTGGTTTGATAAAAAGCACAAGTGATCTTGCAGATTTGATTAAGCGATCTATCCCAGCTCCGGCAAGACGACTTGGGGGAAATCCTGCTAAGCGGACTTTCCAAGCACTTCGCATCGAGGTTAATCAAGAGCTAGCGATCTTGGAGCGAGCAATCCCTGCCTGCCTTCAGCGCTTAAATGTTGGTGGCCGCATGGTTGTGATGTCATTCCAATCGCTGGAAGACAAGATTGTTAAAAACTTCTTCACGCAAGCAACTGAATCAAAGACCCCACTCGGTCTTCCAGTCGAGATTAAAGCTCTTTCTGCAAAGTTCTCTCTGGTATTTAACGGAAGTCAGAAGGCCAGTGATGCTGAGATTTTAGATAACTCTCGGGCGAAGTCGGTAAGACTTAGAGCGATTGAGCGGGTGGCTGCCTAATGGCTCTCTCTGTTCTTAGTCCAGCATTTGAGCGCTCCAAGAAATTTGCAATTCAGAAGTCATCAAAGGTAATCCTTAAACTTGTCCCAGAGCTTCGCCCAACTCCAGGTCAACAAGCAACTGATCGCCTCTTTTATTCAATAGTTGGTGCCACATTAGCCCTTGGCCTACTTGGACTTTTGGGCATAAATATTCTTCTAGGAAATGATGCAGTAAAAGTTAGAGAGCTCAAGATCGAAGCAATCATGATTAATGAAGAGCGGGAAGAGGCGCTTAGGCAGGTGGCCCTACTTTCAACTTCAGAGTCTCTGGCAGAGCGAGCAATTTCACTTGGAATGATTCCAAGTAGTTCACCAACATTTCTTGATATTTCAGAGCCAATTCCACTTGAGGTAGAGAAGGCGGCTAAAGCCAAACCATGAGCCACCATAAGTTAGTTGAAAAGAGGATTAGCTATCTTGTCGCTATCTCGCTAGTAATTCTCATAGCTTTTGCAGTTCGATTAATTGATATCCAAGGAGTTAGGGCGGCGGGCATTGCAAATAAAGCTCAAAATGAGCTAACTAAGAAATCGGTGATCATGGCTCCAAGGGGCGCGATCACAGATATCAATGGCACCGAGTTTGCTAGAAGTGTTACCGCCTATCGAATCCTGGTTGATCAAGCAATCGTGGATCATCCAAAGGAACTAGCCGAACTTGCAGCACCAATTTTAGATGTTGATCAAAGCTGGCTTAAAGATCAATTAATTGGCAAGAGGCGTTATGTAGTCATTAGCCAAGCAGTCAAACCTGAAGTCTGGAGAAAACTTGAAGCAGCTGTAGATACCTACAATGAAGAAGTTGCTAAAAGTGAAAATGGCCTTGCTAAGAGATTAATGGGCTTCTTTGCCGAGCGAATCTATATTCGTGAATACCCTGAAGGTGAGTTGGCTGCTGCAGTAATAGGCTTTATCAATCGGGCTGGAGTTGGCGCTGCAGGTCTTGAATACAGCATGAATTCCACTCTAAGCGGAGTTGATGGCCTCTACACCTATGCAAATGCAGCAGGAACAATAATTCCTGGAACGCAGAAGATAACCGCAGAGGCAGTACGTGGAAATACCGTCAGATTGACGATTGATAGAGATGTGCAATGGGTAGCGCAAGAGGCGATTAGAACGGTAGTAAAGAGCTCTCGGGCGCTCTCGGGAACTGTTGTTGTTATGGATCCAAAATCTGGCCAAGTTCTAGCACATGCTACTTATCCCTCATTTACGCCAGGTGATACCAAGGGAGTAGATCCTTATCGCTGGCAGAACCCTTCAGTTCAAGAAGTCTATGAACCAGGCTCTACTGGCAAAGTCATGACCATTGCTGCTGCAGTTGAAGAGGGAAAGATTTCACCTGAAACGGTTATGACTATTCCTTGGAAATTGAAGCGCTCAAATAAAACATTTAGCGATCATGAGAAACATCCCACGCAGAAATTAACCCTAACCGGCGCCCTTGCCGTATCAAGTAATACTGGCGCCATAAAAGTGGGGGAGATGCTCTCTAATGACACGCTTCACTCTTATCTAAAGAAGTTTGGTATCGCTGAGAAAGCCAATTCAGGTCTTCCTGGTGAGGAATCTGGAAAATTACTGGATGTTAAAGATTGGTCAGGAACAACTGCGCCAACGGTGGCATTCGGTCAGGGCTACTCACTCACAGCTCTTCAAGCAACATCGGTGTTTGCAACTATTGCAAATGATGGCCTTCGTGTAACACCAACGGTCATAGCAGGAATTAGCGATGGAGCAGGGCGCTATACCCCAGCAAGTCAACAAAAGTCAGTGAGAGTTATTAGTCCCGATACTGCAAAGAAGATGCGCCTAATGATGGAGAGCGTTGCAACTAATCGGGGAACTGCTGCTTCAGCTGCAATTGAAGGCTACCGAGTGGCAGGAAAAACTGGAACCGCTCAGAGATACAACCCAAAGTGTGGTTGCTATAGCGGATACACCGCCTCCTTTATCGGTTTTGCCCCAGCTGATAGGCCCGAGTATGTAGTTTCAGTAACTATTCAAGATCCAAAAGGACTTCATTGGGGTGGCTATCTTGGTGGACCGGTATTTAAAAAAGTTATGAGTTTTGTGCTAAAAGATAAAGCAATTAGACCAACGGCGCCGGCAACTCTTACCTATGCTCTAAATGCAAAAGAATTAAGGACAAAGATCGAATTGATGACTGGTGGCGCCCAAGCATCAGGGGCAAAGCGAGATAAAGCGAGTGAAAATGGCTGAGATGCGTCGCTTTGAAGCTAATGTTAAAAAGCTCGGCGATGTTGCATCATTTCTAGGCGCAAAAGTTAATCAAGAATTTGAATCTTTTGAAGTAGCTGGTCTCTCTAGTTCATCAAATAGAGTAGCAGCAGGAGAATTATTCATAGCGCTACCTGGGGAAAAACATCATGGAGCAAGATTTGCCCTAGATGCCAAAAACTCTGGCGCAATTGCCATACTCACCGATATTGAGGGCTTAGATCTTGCCTCCAAGTCACTTGGCAATTTTCCAATTCTTGTCGTAGAGAACCCAAGAAGCAAAATTGGTTATTTAGCTGATTGGTTTCATAACTCTCCAAGCAGAGCCTTATTTCTTGCAGGAATTACCGGTACTAACGGTAAAACTACAACCTCATATCTACTAAAGCAGATTTGGGAGTTTGCTGGGGTGAAGGCTGGCCTCATTGGAACGATTGGAATTGAAATAGGCGAGGAGCAATTTAACGCCAGCCACACCACTCCTGAAGCTGATCAACTTCATAATATTCTCTCGATTATGCAAGAAAGAAAGATTCGCGCAGCTGCTATTGAAGTAAGTAGCCACGCGCTTTCACTTAATAGAGTAGCTGGCGCTTACTTCTCTGCTACTGCTTTTACCAATTTGACCCAAGATCATCTAGATTTTCATGGAGACATGGAAAATTACTACCAAGCCAAGAAGAAGTTATTTGACTCGACGCGCAGTCAGGCCTCATTCATCAATCTTGATGATCCCTACGGGCTTCGCCTCGCAGCGGAGATTTCACTGCCATTAAAAACTATCTCTAGAAAGAGCAGTAAAGCTAGTTGGTACTATCAGGATATTAAGGTCACTCCGCGGGGATATGGCGTGGAAGTTAGAGGATCCGGCGGCATCTTAATTTCTGGTGAGTTAAATCTGATTGGCGAGCACAACTTAGATAACGCTCTTTTGGCTATGGCCATTGCTTTCGAAAGTGGCGTAGATCCACTTGTAATTGGAAACTCTTTAGCAACTCTTAAGGCTGCTCCAGGTCGCCTCGAGAGTGTTGATTGTGGTCAAGACTTTCTAGCTTTAGTTGATTACGCTCATACTCCAGATGCAGTTAAAAAAGTTCTTGCAACACTTAGGGCAAGTACCAACTCGAAGTTGATTGCAATCCTTGGATGCGGCGGCAATCGCGATAAATCAAAGCGCCCTCTAATGGGTAAAGCGCTACTTTCTGGAAGTGATATCGCCATATTTACTAGCGATAATCCAAGAGATGAAGATCCAGAACAAATCCTAAAGGAGATGACCGGATCACTAAAGCTCTCTGCTCCAAGTGCTGTAATCAGTGATCGCCAATCAGCAATTAAATATGGAGTGGAGAGGGCTGAGGCTGGAGATATTTTAGTAATTCTGGGCAAGGGCCACGAAACCGGTCAAGAAATAAAGGGCGTCAAACTTGCTTTTAGTGACCAAGAAGTTTTACAGAAGTGCATCGAGGCCAAATTGTGATTGAAATGAAGATAGAGCAGATGGCTCAGATTATGGAGGGCAGCGCCCACGGCCAAGCTGAGATTACAAATACAACAGTCTTTCAATTCGATTCAAGGCAGATTAATTCAGGAGATATCTTCCTTGCACTAAGGGGCGAGAAAGCCGATGGCCATGAGTTTGTATCTGATGCAAGCGCAAGGGGAGCATCGCTGAGTATCGTTAATCGCCCAGTTCCAACTGCCCACATTTTGGTAGGCGATGTATTACTATCTTTAGCCAAATTAGCAGCCTATGTAAGACGAGAAATGAGAGACCTAAAAGTTATTGGAATAACGGGAAGCCAAGGTAAGACAACAACTAAAGACTTATTACTTTCTATTCTTAAGGCTGAAGGAGAAACCGTTGCCTCTATTGGATCTTTCAATAATGAACTTGGAGTCCCGTTAACTCTTCTTC
>SXMA01000050.1 GCA_005777515.1 Actinomycetota bacterium
ATCTCTTGCAATTTCCTTAGCTGCAGATGCAATCTCGGCTCTGCCCCCATAATTGATACACATATTTAAGGTTAAGACTTTGTTTTTCTTAGTTAGCTCTTGAGCAATCTCAAGTTCTTCAATTACCGACTTCCATAACCGCTTGGGGGCGCCAACCCAGCGGATCTTTACCCCCATCTCATTCATCTGATCTCGCCTGCGCCTAATGACATCGCGATTAAAGCCCATTAAGAATTTCACTTCATCGGGTGATCTCCGCCAATTCTCTGTTGAGAAAGCAAAGGCTGATAGCTCTTTAACTCCGATTTCAATTGCGCCTTGGACTACATCAAATAAGGCAGCTTCCCCAGCTTCATGGCCCTTAGTTCTGGCAAGGCCGCGCGCTTTGGCCCACCTGCCATTTCCATCCATAACAAGTGCCACATGGCGAGGGATTTTTTCTTTAGCAATTTTTGGGACTTTCACAGAATCACTCTTTCAACCATGGGAAGTGAGCGCAAGTTTCGCTCTAGATGCCATTGCAAGTATGCAGCGATTAATCCTGATGCCTCCCTGCGATTTTTTAGCTCGCTCTGCTCGGCTGCCTTCCAATCGCCGCTTACTAAATCTGACATTAATTGCAGAGTCTCAAGTGCCGGTGTTGCCGAAGCTGAGGGACGACAATCTAAACAAACTGATCCTCCACCAACCAGAGAGAAATACTTATGTGGCCCTGGAGCTTCACACCTTGAGCAAATTGTCATCGATGGGGCATAGCCAGCGATAGAAAGTGATCGAAGTAGATAGGCATCAAGAATTAGTGATGGATCATGGCTCTGATGCGCAAGTGATTTAAGTGCTCCAGTTAGAAGGAGGAATTGTTGGAGCGCTGGCTCTCCCTCATTATTTGTAAAGCGCTCAGCAGTTTCTAAAATCGCAGAGGCAATAGTCCACCTTTGATAATCACCGGAGATAGCATCGCCATAATTTTCAATAGCTTCAACCTGAGTAACGACATCAAAGGTCTTTCCGGTGTAGAGCTGGATATCAACATAACTAGCTGGCTCAAGCCTTGCGCCAAACTTTGATTTAGTCCTTCTAACTCCCTTTGCAACAGCTCTTATACGACCGCGCTGCCTAGAAAAGAGCGTGACAATGCGATCTGCCTCCCCAAGCTTCTGGGTTCTAATAACAACTGCCTCATCACGATAGAGCGCCACAGGCACAACTTAGAGCAGATGGTTATCGAAGAGCGCGATTGACCGCAGAAATCACCGCTTTTAGCGATGCGGTGGTAGTCGATGGATCGATTCCAACGCCCCAATAAGTTCCCCCATTAACGGTGCACTCCAGGTAGGCGGCAGCGCTTGCATCCCCACCGGCGCTCATAGCGTGTTCATAGTAATCAGCTACTTGGATATCAACTCCATAGCTCTGCATCACATTACAGAATGCAGAGATAGGGCCATTACCACTTCCGCTAAGTGTTATCTGTCTTTGATTATCAAGCAGATCAACGTTTAACTCAACATCTTTACCAGCAGAGCTACTTTGGTTGAGGGATGCAAATCTAAACCTTCCCCACCTGTTATCTTCACTTGGCAGATACTCATCGACAAATATCTTCCACATCTGATCTGGAAATACCTCGCCACCTTGATCATCGGTATGAGATTGAATCACATGGCTGAATTCAATCTGCAGCCTTCTAGGAAGATCTAATTGATGTTCACTCTTCATCACATAAGCCACGCCGCCCTTACCAGATTGAGAATTGACTCTGATAACTGCTTCATAGCTTCTGCCGATATCTTTTGGATCAATTGGCAGATAAGGAACCGCCCAGGTGAAATCATCGACTTGCTTGCCAGCAGCCTTGGCATCTCTTTCTAGATGTTCAAAGCCCTTCTTGATTGCATCTTGGTGAGAACCGCTAAAGGCGGTAAAGACAAGATCGCCGCCATAGGGATGACGCTCTGGAACTCTTAATTGATTGACATACTCCACAGTTCTTCTAATCTCTGGAATATCGCTAAAGTCAATCATCGGATCAATGCCATGGCTTAACAGATTAAGCCCAAGTGTTACTAGACAGACATTTCCCGTTCGCTCGCCATTGCCAAATAGCGTTCCTTCAATGCGATCTGCTCCTGCAAGATAACCAAGTTCTGCTGCAGCAACACCCGTTCCGCGATCATTATGTGGGTGAAGACTTAGCACTATGGAATCTCGATACTTTAAATTACGCCCCATCCACTCAATTGAATCGGCATAAACATTAGGGGTAGCCATCTCCACAGTTGCGGGCAGATTAATGATGCTCTTATGGGTCGGGGTTGGCTGCCAGATGTCATTAACAGCGTTACAGACCTCGAGGGCAAATTCCAACTCAGTGCCGGTGTAGGACTCAGGTGAGTATTCAAAGGAGATCTTGGTATCTGGCAGAGTTGAGACTAACTCTTTACATAACTTAGCTCCATCGACTGCAATCTTCTTAATTCCCTCTTTATCCTGTCCAAAGACCACTCTGCGCTGAAGTGTTGAGGTGGAGTTATAGAGATGAACTACCGCGCTCTTTGCTCCCACTAAAGATTCATAAGTTCTTCTAATTAAAGCATCTCTAGCCTGGGTCAAAACTTGAATAGTCACATCATCTGGAATCAATCCATCTTCAATGATCTTTCTAACAAAATCAAAGTCAGTCTGGCTAGCGCTAGGAAAACCGACTTCAATCTCTTTATAACCCATCTTTATAAGTAGGCTAAACATTGCTAGTTTTCTCGGGACATCCATTGGATCGATGAGGGCTTGATTGCCATCTCTTAAATCAACTGAGCACCACTTGGGCGCCTCTTTCATGGTTTTACTTGGCCAAGTGCGATCATCTAATTTGATTGGAATAAAAGATGAGTAGCGATGCTTAGCCATCTTTGAGGCCTCTTGCTTTGGAAAATTCACTTCTATACTCCTTAATTGTTATTAGGTTTCATTGCTACCGATAACCGGTGCGTTAAAACCCCGAAGCGAGGAGACCGGTTATTTGGCCTCGCCACGGCAGCGAAGAAGGAGTGTGCTCAGAAGAGCTAGAGGTAATAATTCGCTGCGTAACATGGGCCTAAGGTTAGCCAAGGCCTTATAACACTGGCAAATAGCGATCAAGTTCAAAGGCTGTAACCTGCTTGGAGTACTCCAGCCATTCGGCTCTCTTATTACGAAGGAAGTAATCAAAGAGATGCTCACCTAGGCACTGCCTAACCAATTCACTCTCCTGCATCGCCAAGATCGCCTCATTGAGATCGGCAGGAAGGCTTGCTGGACTCTCATCAATACCTAATTCATAGCCACTCTCAACGCCCTTAAGCCCCGCCGCAATAGTGACGGCAAAAGCTAGATAAGGATTGCATGCTGAATCTGGGGCCCTAAATTCAATTCTGGTTGAGTTTTCTTTATTTGGTTTATAGCGCGGAATTCTTATCATTGCATCGCGATTCTGCGCGCCCCAACTTATCTTTGCTGGCGCCTCTCCCCCGCCATGGAGGCGTTTATAAGAGTTAACCCATTGATTAGTAACTGCAATAAATTCTGGTGCATGTTTGAGAATTCCAGCAATAAATGACTTGCCGACCCTTGATAGCTCACCGCTGGTTGATCCATCTTTATAGAAGGCATTCTTCTCACCTTCAAATAGTGAGAAGTGAGTATGCATTCCTGAACCAGGGTGCTCGGTAAAGGGCTTTGGCATAAAGGATGCATGACAGCCTTGATCAAGTGCTACCTCTTTAATGATATGGCGAAATGTCATTATGTTATCGGCGGTGCTTAGCGCATCTGCATATCGCAGATCTATCTCCTGCTGGCCTGGAGCTACTTCATGATGGCTAAATTCAACAGAGACTCCCATCGCCTCTAGCAGAGTAATTGCCTGTCTGCGAAAATCTTG
>SXMA01000002.1 GCA_005777515.1 Actinomycetota bacterium
ACTTGTGGTGGGTAGTGGATTTGAACCACTGAAGGCTAAGCCGGCGGATTTACAGTCCGCTCCCATTGGCCACTCGGGCAACCCACCATTTAGCACTTGATTGCGCAAGGCTAGCAACTCACCCTCGCGCTCACAAATTACTAATTATTACTTGATTGAGGCCTCATAAATGCTCTGAATTGTTGCATTGAGCATCGCATCAAAATCAGTATCGCTTTGTTGAGCGCTTAGCCCCTCAGCGAGAGCCCTTGAGAAAGAGGCAATAACGCCGTTATTTTCAGCAAGCATTTGATTAGCAACTTCTCTTGAATATCCACCAGAGAGGGCAACGACTCTAACAACGCGAGGGTGATCTACTAACTCTTTATAGAGATTGGCCTTTGTTGGAAGAGAGAGCTTGAGCATGATGTTTTGATCACCGCTTAGGCTATTTGCCTCATCGATTAACTGCTTCTTTAGAATTTCTTCTGCTTCTGCCTTCTCTGCGCTCTTGATATTTACCTCAGGCTCGATGATTGGAACAAGCCCACCTGCGATAATTTCTTTACCAACTTCAAATTGCTGCTTAACAATCTCATTAATTCCTGATGGGTTTGCCAGATTAATTACTGAGCGCATCTTGGTGCCAAAGACTCCGTGCTTGTTTGCAGCGGCAATTCTTGCACCAAGTTCTGGAATTGGTTTCATTAATTGAACGCTATTTGCCTCATCTGCCAGACCGTTATCAACTTTGAGGAAAGGAACGACTCTCTTTTTATTCCATAAAAATTCAGCAGAGCCCATTCCGTCAATGGTGCGCTCCATAGTCATTTCAAAAAGAATTGCGCCGATAACACGCTCGCCATTAAATACTGGTGACTTGATTAGGCGTGAGCGCATCTCATGCATGCGATCAAACATCTCAGATTCATTTGAGTATGCAGATTCAGTAACGCCATATAGCGCTAGGGTCTTTGGCGTGCTGCCGCCTGATTGATCAAGGGCTGCAATAAAGCCTTTGCCAGATTTAACTTGGGCAAACATTTCGCTATTCATCGATACTCCTTAAGGGCTGTTTATTGGGCTAGAAATCTCCGATTGCCTCGCATACAACACTGAATCCGAGAAGGCTCTAATTCTAATAGGTCAGCAAGGCTTCAAATAACCAGTGATTTCTCGCTCAAAATCCTCACGCGATACGGTATGACCATGGCTGATAGCAGTTTTGATGTAGTTTCAAAAGTTGATCGGATGGAGCTAGATAACGCTCTAAACCAGGCTTCTCGTGAGGTTGCCACCCGATTTGATTTTAAGAACACCGGAGTAAAAATAGAGATGTCCGGTGAAAAGATCTTGGTTGAGGCTGAAACGGAAGAGCGAGTAAAAGCGGCCCTTGATGTCCTAAAGGAGAAGATGATCAAAAGAGCAGTCTCACTGAAGCATCTAGATATTGCAGAGCCAGCTCAGAGCGGCAAAGTATTCCGAATCTTCTGCGCGATACAAGAGGGAATCTCTCAAGAAAATGCTAAGAAGATCACAAAGCTATTGAAAGATGAAGGACCTAAATCTGTAAGAGCACAGATTCAAGGAGAAGAACTTAGAGTTTCAAGTAAAAGCAGAGATGATTTGCAAAGCGCTATTGCGCTAATTAAGGGAGCTCAACTGGACTTTGCTGTTCAGTTCACTAACTATCGATGACCAAATTTAATAAAGGTCTACTCTTCGGCATCTCCGCCTACATCATTTGGGGACTACTACCACTTTATTGGAAGCTAGTTGAAGAGGCTGGCGCCTATGAAATCTTGGCCCACCGTGGAATCTGGTCACTTCTAATCTGTATTTCACTCCTTGCTTTAAGAAAACAATTGAGAAGCGCCTATGTAATGGTTCGCAGTTCGCGCACTCTTTCTCTTTTGTTTTTAGCCTCAGGCTTATTGACGATTAATTGGGGTGTTTACATCTGGTCAGTGACTGTTAATCGAGTAGTTGAAGCAGCACTTGGCTATTACATAACTCCGCTAATTAACGTCACCTTCGGAGTTCTACTGCTTCGTGAGAAATTAAGGCCTTCCCAATGGATCGCTGTGGCTCTGGCCGCAGCTGGAGTAGTGATTCTTACCCTTGGATATGGCTCACTTCCTTGGATTGCGCTGGTTTTGGCGATCTCTTGGGGCAGTTATAGCTTGATTAAGAAGTCCTTAAATCTTGGAGCTCTTGAGACTTTATCTTTAGAGACACTCTTTGCTTTTCTGCCTAACTTAGTTTTTCTATTTATTATCCAAGGTAATGGCAGCGCTGAATTTGGCTCAACATGGGTCATCTCCATACTGCTCTTCGGGGCTGGCGCGGCAACTGTTATTCCCCTACTGCTATTTAATGGATCAACTACCAGATTGCCGCTAAGCACTGTCGGACTCTTGCAATATATAACTCCAACCATCATGTTTTTCATTGGTATCTTTATTAATAATGAAGATATTTCGATGACTAAAGTAATTGGGTTTGCTTTTATCTGGCTGGCTCTTGCAGTACTAAGTAGAGACCTTTATCGATCAAGCCGTCCGCTCGATGACGGCATCGCAAAGGCCCTCTAGAGCGCTGCGAGCAGGTATTGCTGGAAGAGGTTCAAGAAGTTGTTTAGCTTCTCGCGATAAGTCGTGAAGGTAGCTCTTTGCATCCTTAAGCGCCCTGTGCTGGCGAAGCTTGGTAAGCACTTCTGTGATTTTCTCTTCAGGTATTGGGTTTTGCAGTATCTGTCCTAGTTTTTGATCTTCATCTAACTTAGAACTAATGATTTGCAGAGTTACAAGGGTTGGTATTCCCTCTTTTAGATCTGTTCCTGGAACTTTGCCTGATTGAGATGCATCACTGCTGATATCAATTACATCATCAGCTAATTGAAAAGCAATGCCGATTTTTTCTCCAAATTTAGTTAATGTTTCAACAATCTCTCTATCAGCTCCTGAGAGCATCGCTCCAAATCGAGCGCTGGTTGCAATAAGAGATCCGGTTTTATCTGAAATAACCTGAAGATAATGTTTAAGTGCATCCTCTCCATCCTTTGCTCCCTGAGTCTCCTGAATCTGGCCGATAACCAGCCTTTCAAAGGTCTTTGCCTGCAATCGAACCGCTTCTGGCCCAAGATCTGCCAGTAAATCTGAGGCTTTTGAGAAAAGATAATCTCCGGTAAGGATTGCAACAGTGTTGCTCCAACGACTATTGGCGCTACTTACTCCACGCCTTAAAGTAGCTTCATCCATTACATCGTCGTGATAGAGCGTTG
>SXMA01000051.1 GCA_005777515.1 Actinomycetota bacterium
AGCTCCGATGCTATTTAATGGCGAGCAGGTTGGCGATGGAAATGGACCATCAGTTGATGTTGCAGTAGATCCAATTGATGGAACAACTCTTACCGCTAAGGGAATGAATAATGCAATTAGCGTGATTGCACTTGCCGAACGTGGAACGATGTTTGATCCAACAACCGTGTTCTATATGAAGAAGTTAGTCGTTGGCCCAGAGGCTGCTGATGTTGTGGACATCACCGCTCCAGTTAAAGAGAACTTAAGAAGGATTGCTATAGCTAAACGTCGCGATATCGAATCACTAACAGTTGTTCTCCTTGATAGGCCAAGACATGATCAATTAGTCACAGAGATCAGGGAGACTGGAGCAAGAATCAAGTTCATCACCGATGGCGATGTGGCAGGAGCAGTTGAGGCAGCCCGCGATGAAACAGGAATAGATGCCCTTATGGGAATTGGTGGAACTCCGGAGGGAATTATTGCGGCATGCGCCATGAAGTGTTTAGGTGGAGTAATTCAAGCAATTCTGCATCCAAGAGATGAAGCAGAGCGAGAGAAAGCCCTAGCAAATGGCATGGATCTAGAGAAGGTATTAACTACTAATGACTTAGTTTCAGGCGAAAATGTCTTTTTTGCCGCTACTGGAATAACAGATGGCGAGTTACTAAAGGGAATTCGCTTCACAAATCGATATATCCAATCAAACTCTCTTGTAATGCGTTCTCGTTCAAAGACAATACGATTTATTTCTAGCGAGCACCCGCTGCAAGATTAATTATCACGCCCTGGGATGGGCCTGTTCATATGCTTTTTTGATTCTCTCTTGAGAGACGTGGGTATATATCTGAGTGGTGGCAAGAGATGAGTGGCCGAGAATCTCTTGAACAGTTCTTAAATCAGCGCCACCTTCAAGTAAATGTGTTGCTGCGCTATGTCTGAGAGTGTGTGGACCTAATTTCTTATCACTGCCAATTGCCTCCATCGCTTGATAGACAACGCTTCTAGCAACTCTTTGATCAATTCTCTTCCCACGAGAGCCGATAAAGAGCGCGCTGCCACTTGCTTCACTTACTAGCTGAGCTCTACCTCTATTGATCCAATTATCAACAGCAGTTAGCGCTGGTTTACCAAGCGGAACAACTCTCTCTTTACTTCCTTTACCCATCACTTTGATAGTTGATCTCTCTCTATCAATATCACCAAGATCTAATCCAACCAGCTCTGAGATGCGAATACCTGAGCCATATAGAACTTCAACTAGCGCCAGATCTCGAAGCGAGCTGGCACTTGACTCTTCCTGCGCTCTTACCTCAAGAGCTTTTATTGTTAGTGCTGCACTTTCGATATCTAAAACATCAGGCAAATTTCTCTCAGGCTTTGGGGCAATCAAATCTTTACCGATATCTCTTGCTAACCAGCCGCTTCTCGCACCCCAATAGGTGAAGGCGCGTATTGAAACCACCCGGCGGGTAATTGATGATCTAGCTGCTCCCTTTATTGAAAGGTTTGCAAGCCAAGAGCGAATGTGATTGAGCTCTAACTGAGCAAACTCTGAAACTCCTAATTGATTTATGTGAAGCAGGAGGGACTCTAAATCAGCAAGGTATGCCCTTATTGAGTTCTCTGAGAGATTTCGCTCAGAGATTAGATGGCTGCGATAAGCCTTTGCCAACTCACTATCTAGCGACATAAACCCTAGGTTATCTAGGAATCACCTATAAGAACGATAGACACAGCGTTGCTTATAAGCAACACTTATTCCACGCTGTTTCAGATGCGCAAAATGTGGATCTTCTTCGGTGGTTTGTCAGAGGTAAGTGAATCACTTAGCTACTAAATGTCGAAGGGGCAGCGATTGAAAATTCTCTTAGTAATCAGTGATACTGCCCTTGAGCCAAGCCTTACAAATACCACAACTGAAATAAGAGTCACTATTGGAATCAATGATGACTTTGATCAGATATTAGATGTTACATCCGGGATATTAGATACTGAGCAGATAGCTCACCTGCATCGCCTCTGGGCCGATGATGCTTTTCCTCGAGACTTTAATCGAACTGGAGATGAGCTAATCATCACTGCAAGACAGTGATTAGCTGCGCTTCTTATCTATTGCGCCAAGAGCGATAAGCAGCGTCTCTGGTGATACTTCAAGTGCTTGAGCCAGAGGGGCAATGACATCAATCTTTGGGGTGCGCTCCTGGCGAAAATAGCGAGAGATTGAGCCCTTATCTATTCCTGTTTTTAAGTGGAGTTCTTCAAGCCCCGAAATCCTTAGTTGTTCCATTCTTGCTCTCAGCCACTCTGATGATTCGCTGGGAGTCAATTTCACTCCCTTTTTTAAAACCGTGCGCATAGCTAAATTCTTTTCTCTCCTTACCTAAAAACCTTAATCAGGTTTCTTCCCCGCTCTTATTAGCCCATAAGTTAGCGCATCTTCTAGCGCCATGGCAGAGGCAGCAATAACATTTTCATGAACTCCGATTGTGCTCCATTCGCCAAGGCCATCGCTGCTCTCAACTAACACCCGAGTGATGGCCCCAGTTCCAAGGCGACCTTCCAAAATACGAACTTTGTAATCGGTCAGCTCTAGTTGAGCTAGTTCTGGATATAACTTCTCAAGGCCATTTCGTAGCGCTCTATCGATAGCGTTAACCGGACCGTTTCCACTACCAGATGATGAAATCAACTCTCCCTTTGCCTTAATACTTACCTCAGCTCTTGAAGTTACGGAGCCATCTGCGCCCTGATCGACGCTAGTTTTCCAACTCTCAATAGTGAAGAAAGAGGGTTTCTTTCCAGCAAGCTCTTCTCGCAGTAAGAGCTCAAAGCTGGCATCGGCTGCCTCAAAGGTGTAACCGCCAGATTCCATTGCTTTTACTCGCTCAACTAGGCGGGCAACCACCTCTTTCTCTTTACTTAAGTCAAAGCCTAATTGTGAGGACTTAATTTCAATCGATGCCCTTCCTGCCATTTCAGAAACGAGCATTCTCATATCGTTACCAACGCTTTCAGGATTTTCATGTTGATAGAGCGCTGGATCTACCTTGATTGCGGATGCATGAAGACCGGCCTTATGTGCAAAGGCAGAGATACCAACATATGGCTGTCTAGCACTTGGTGAGACATTGGTGACTTCAGCAACTGCGTGAGCGATTCTAAATGCCTCCTCTAGCGCTCCTGCTGGAAGTACTTCTTGCTTCTTCTTCAATTGCAGATTAGCAATGATTGAAATCAGGTCAGCATTACCAGTTCTTTCGCCATAGCCATTTAAAGTTCCTTGCACATGGCTCGCTCCAGCAGCAACTGCAGCAAGTGAGTTAGCGATGGCACATCCTGTGTCATTATGGCAATGGATTCCAATGCGAGCAGAGCTATCTGAAATTACCTTCGCAACTACATCTGATAGTTCATCAGGCAGCATTCCGCCATTGGTATCACAGAGAGCAACGACATCTGCTCCAGCTTCTGCTGCAGCTCTTACTACCTCAAGTGCGTATGCTGGATTTGCTTGATAACCATCAAAGAAATGTTCCGCATCAAGAAATACTCTCTGCCCACCCTGTCTTAAAAACTTAATTGAATCCTTAATCATCGCTAGGTTTTCTTGTAAATCTGTTTTTAAGGCTAGCTCGACGTGGCGATCATGTGACTTTGCAACAAGAGTCACAACTGGCGCTCCAGAATCAGCCAGCGCTCTAAGAAGCGCGTCATCTGCTGCTTTGGTATTGGCCCGTCTAGTAGCCCCAAATGCCACAAACGTGGCATTCTTTAACTTCAACTCTTTAGCAGCTAATTTGAAGAATTCGGTATCTTTTGGATTGGCTCCAGGCCACCCACCTTCAATAAAGCCCACTCCAAGATCATCAAGATGTCTGGCAATAGTTAATTTGTCATGAACTGAGAGATTAAGGCCCTCTTGCTGCGCGCCATCTCTTAGTGTGGTGTCATAGATATGAAATGAATCAGAGATTGCCACTAGATAACTCGCTTCATCCAGCCATGCTTATCAGGGATATTGCCATGTTGAATGCCGAGTAAGTGATTACGAATTTCCATAGTTATCGGCCCAGGATTGCCATCACCGGTTACCCAAGTTCCATACTTGCTCTTTGCAGAACCAACAGGTGCAATAACTGCTGCAGTTCCGCAGGCAAAGATCTCTGAAATCTCCCCACTTGCAACGCCATCTCGCCATTGATCAATTGAGATCATTCCCTCTTCGACTCTGTATCCCAAATCTTTAGCAACGCTAAGGATTGAATCTCGAGTAATTCCATGGAGCAGAGTTCCAGTTAATTTCGGCGTGAAGATTGTCGCATCTTTTCCTCTGCCCTTAACAAAGTAGAGATTCATTCCGCCCATCTCCTCAACCCAGAATCGCTCTTTGGCATCAAGCCAGACCACTTGATCACAACCTTGTTTTGCTGCCTCCTGCTGAGCAAGAAGAGAGGCTGCATAATTTCCACCACATTTTGCCTCGCCCGTTCCACCAAGTACTGCTCTGACATACTCTAAAGAGATCCAAACTGTTACAGCTTTGGCAGAGTTGAAGTAAGCAGCAGCAGGGGTTGCAATTACTGCAAATAAAGCTTTATTAGATGGCCTTACTCCAAGACCAACTTCAGTTGCGATCATAAAGGGCCTTAAATAAAGAGACTCGCCAACTTTCTTTGGAACCCAGCCAGCATCCTGCTTTACTAGAGCCTCAACGGCGGTAACAAAATCTTCAATAGCAAGCTCGGGAAGAGTGATTCGCGCTGCACTCTTTGCAAAACGAAGAGCATTGGCTTCAGGGCGGAAGAGTGCAATGGATCCATCTGGTTGGTAGTAAGCCTTCATTCCTTCAAAGATTTCTTGTCCGTAATGAAAAACCATTGCTGCAGGATCAAGATTCAATGGCCCATAGGCAGAAATTGTTAGATCAGACCAGCCACTAGCTTGATTCCATTCAGCAACTGCCATGTGATCTGTGAAGTATTTTCCAAATCCAGGCGCCTCTAAATACTGATCTCTCTGAGTCGGCGAGATTGGATTTAAGGAAGGGCTGACATTAATTTTCATTAGCTAAGAGCCTTTGCTAGGTCATCGCCGATTTCACTAGTGCTTCTCTTCTTATCTGCTCTGGTAAGCAAGTCAGCCTCAACTGCTTTTTCAACATCTCTTGCAGCATCTGTGAGCCCTAAGTGATTAAGTAGCATCGCAACAGACATGATTGTTGCGGTTGGATCAGCAATTCCTTTTCCTGCAATATCAGGGGCTGAGCCATGTACTGGTTCAAACATTGAAGGAAACTCGCCACTTGGATTGATATTGCCAGAGGCAGCAAGACCAATTCCGCCACAGATAGCAGCGGCGATATCGGTCAAAATATCTCCAAAGAGATTATCAGTCACCACTACATCAAAGCGCTCCGGATTTGTTACAAAGAACATCGAGGCTGCATCAACATGGAGATAATCAGTACTTACTTGCGGAAAATCCTTCGCAACTTCTTCAAAGGTTCTTGTCCAAAGGCTTCCCGCTCTTGTTAAGACATTATTCTTATGAACTAAAGTTAATTTCATTCTAGGCCTTGCCATGGCTCGATTAAATGCATCTCGGATAACTCGCTCTGCGCCTCGTCTGGTATTTAGGCTCTCCTCAGTTGCAATCTCACTTGAAGTGCCAAAGCCAAGAACTCCACCAGCTCCAACATAAGGTCCTTCGGTTCCCTCTCTAACCACAATGAAATCAATCGGCGCACTTGTCTTTAGCGGACCAACTACTCCTGGATATAGGCGTGCCGGGCGCAGGTTGATGTAGTGATCAAAGGCAAAACGAAGTTTTAGAAGTAGCCCGCGCTCAAGGACTCCACTTGGGACACTTGGATCTCCTACTGCGCCTAGAAGGATTACATCAAAGCTTTTTAATTCTTCCAGAGTTTTATCTGGCAGAACTTCACCTGTTTTATGCCAAAAAGCAGCCCCTAATTCAAATGCTTTCTTACTATAGGTAAAGCCATGCTTCTTGCCCGCTGCGTCAAGAATCTTCAAACCCTCATTAACAACCTCAGGGCCAATTCCATCGCCTGCGATTACTGCAAGATTAAAGTTCTTACTCATACCAGTAGGGATACCGATCTAGATACCCGAGCTCCAACCTCTTTAGCAATCTTTTCTGTGAACTCAAGCGGAATAGCAGAATCAACAGTTAGCGCCATTAGAGCCTCACCACCTGCCTTATCTCTAGCAACTTGCATATTGGCGATATTAATTTTTGCAGCGCCAAGAATATTTCCAACAGCTCCAACAACACCTGGTTTATCTTGATAGACAAGGAATAGAAGATGATCACTTGGCGGTAGCTCAATATCAAACTTATTGATACGGATAATCTTCTCCACTTTTCTAATTCCCATAAGGGTGGCATCGACTTCAACTCTTGAGCCATTTGAGAACGCGGCTCGAAGACAGATCATGCTTCGATAATCCTCGCACTCAGCCTCACTTGTAACTGTTGCGCTCATGCCCTTTTCTTGCGCAAGATTTGGTGAGTTAACATAAGTTGCATCTTCGGTTCCGATTGCAATTAGCGCTCCCTTTAGCGCTGAAGTTGCCAAAATAGATGAGTCATAGACAGAGACTTCACCTTTAACAGTAATTTCAATACTTACTGGCAGCTCTGCTTCAAGACCGGTTGCAATCTGGGCCATCTTCTCAACTAGTGGAAGCGTTGGACGGATCTCTTCATGAATCTCGCCGCCTTTAACATTTACTGCATCTGGCACGAGCTCTCCAGAGAGCGCCTTGCGAACTGATACCGCTACGGCAATACCTGCTCTCTCTTGGGCCTCATCTGTTGATGCGCCAAGATGAGGAGTTGCAACAACTTGATCTAGAGTAAATAGCGGAGAGTCAGTGCACGGCTCAGTTGCAAATACATCAAGTCCAGCACCTGCCACTCGCCCCTGGCTGATAGCTTTATAGAGCGCAGCTTCATCCAATACTCCCCCGCGGGCAGCATTAATGATTCGAACAGTTGGCTTAACTTTGCTCAGCGCTGCATCTCCAATCAAGTTAGCTGTCTCTTTTGTCTTTGGAAGATGGATAGTTATGAAATCAGAGTTTGCTAGCAAATCATCAAGTGAGACTAGATCTACCCCAAGTGCTGCCGCCTTTGCCGGTTGAAGATATGGGTCATATGCAATTACCTTCATGCCAAATGCCTGCATGCGATGAGCAACTAGCTGACCGATTCTTCCAAAGCCGACAACGCCCAGAGTCTTTTCAAATAACTCAGCACCTGTGTATTTAGAGCGAGCCCACTTGCCGCCCTTTAGCGCAGCGTGCGCAGGTGATAGATGGCGCGCAGATGCTAGAAGGAGCGCTATGGCAAGTTCTGCTGCGCTGACGATATTTGATGTAGGAGCATTAACAACCATTACTCCAGCAGCAGTTGCGGCAGGAATATCAACGTTATCTAGCCCAACACCAGCTCTTGCAATGACCTTTAAACCTTTAGCTGCAGCGATTGCTTCGCTATCCATCTTTGTGGCAGAGCGAATTAAAACTGCATCAACTCCTGAAGATAGGCAGGCCAGTAACTCAGATCTATTTGCCCCATCACAATTGATGATCTCAAACTCTGGTCCTAGGGCATCTAGGGTTGCTGGACTTAGCTCCTCAGCAATTAGAACTTTAGGTTTAGCCACGCGAGGCAGATCCTTCCTTGTAATCATCCTTATTGGCAGCTTTAACCCAAGACATCATCTTGCGTAGATTTCTGCCAACTTCCTCAATCGGATGAGACTCACCTTTAGCGCGAAGTGCTTTGAATTCTGCAGCTCCAGCATCTTGATCTTCGATAAAGCGCTTAGCAAATGCGCCACTCTGGATATCTCCTAGAACTGCCTTCATATTCTCTTTCACTCTTGGATCAATAACTCTTGGCCCTGAGATGTAATCGCCATATTCAGCAGTATCTGAAACTGACCAACGCTGCTTAGCAATTCCACCTTCATACATAAGATCAACGATGAGTTTTAGCTCATGGAGACACTCAAAGTAGGCGACCTCTGGCTGATATCCAGCTTCAATGAGAACTTCAAAACCATATTGCACTAATTGAGATGCTCCGCCGCATAGCACTGATTGCTCGCCAAATAGATCTGTCTCAGTCTCCTCAGTGAAGGTAGTAAGAATTCCGCCAGCTCTTAAACCTCCCATGGCCTTTGCATAAGAGAGAGTAAGTGGCCAAGCAGATCCAGTTGCATCTTGCTCAACAGCTACGATATCTGGAACTCCGCGCCCTGCAGCAAACTCACGTCTAACTAGATGTCCTGGGCCCTTTGGAGCAACCATACAGACATCAATATTTGCTGGCGGCTTGATATAGCCAAAGCGAATATTAAATCCATGGCCAAAGAAGAGTGCATCTCCAGCTTTTAGATTAGGTTCGATAGATTCTTTATAAATATGGCGCTGCTTATGATCAGGTGCAAGGAGCATAATTACTGTTGCTTCTTTAACTGCCTCTGCAACCGAGAGAACTCTTAAACCCTCCTCCTCTGCCTTGGCGCGGGATTTAGAACCCTCGGCTAATCCAACTCTTACATCAACACCGCTATCGCGCAGGTTTAGGGCATGGGCATGTCCTTGTGAACCGTATCCAATGACCGCAACTTTTCGCCCCTGTATTACCGAAAGGTCTGCATCTTCGTCATGATAAATAGTTGCCACGTTCTCCTGCTTTCTAGTTTAGTTTTGGTAGTCCTCGGTCTGGCTATGCGTCGATGAAGAAGCTAGTCCAGTTTCTTGCAAAGTTCGTTCAGCTAAAGTCGCATCACCATTTTCTAGCGCGATGAGACCTGATTGAACTAACTCTTTGATGCCAAAGCTTGATAGTTCACCTAGCAACGCTGCAATCTCAGCGCTGTTTCCTATCGCCTCAATGGTAAGGCTGGAGGAAGCCTGGCTAACAATTGAGGCTCGATATTTGCCCACAACTGCTTCAATCTTTGGACGATTATCTGCAGTGCTATTTACCTTAACCATCAAGAGCTCTCTTTGATGGGAGTTCTTATCTTCCATCTCTTGAATGCCGATAACGTTAACTAGCTTAAATAGCTGCGCGCTGACCTGATCTAGTGCGTGGCCCTCAAGATTTAAAACAATAGTAATTCGCGAAATCTCAGGACTCTCTGTTGGTCCCACAGCGAGTGAATCAATGTTGTATCCCCGGCGAGAAAACAAGGATGCAACCCTGGCTAGAACACCAGGGCTATTTTCAACAAGGACAGAGAGTGTGTGTTGGGCCATGGCTATAACTCCTGTGAATCCCAGTCAGGTGCCATCTCTTTGGCAATCAAAATATCATCATTAGAAGTTCCGGCAGCCACCATGGGCCAGACCATTGCGTCTCTATAAACGCTAAAGTCCACTACAACTGGCGCATCATTGATTGCATTTGCCTCTTTAATAATCTTATCGACATCACCTTTTGACTCACAGCGAAGACCAACGCAGCCCATCGCCTCTGCAAGTTTTGCAAAATCAGGAATTCTCTTGGAGTGCAGATCCGTATTTGAGTAACGCTCTTTGTAAAAGAGAGTCTGCCACTGACGAACCATTCCCAGGCTCTCATTATTGATAACAGCAACTTTGATTGGAATATCGTTTAGGGCGCAAGTTACTAATTCCTGATTTGTCATCTGGAAGCAACCATCACCATCAATTGCCCAAACTGGAGTATCAGGCGCGCCAACCTTGGCACCCATTGCTGCTGGAACTGCATAACCCATAGTTCCAAGTCCACCAGAATTTAGCCAGGTTCTAGGTTTTTCATACTTAACAAATTGTGATGCCCACATCTGATGTTGACCAACTCCGGCAACATAGATTCCATCGGGGCCAGTGATTTCTCCGATTCGCTCAATTACATATTGTGGCGATAGCGATCCATCACTTGGTTGGTTATATCCGAGTGGATACTTCTGGCGTAGTGAATTCATCTGCTTCCACCACTGAGTGATATCCGCCTTGTTCTTGGCAAACTCAGCTTTAACAGCAGGAATTAGCGCTCTGATGATTGGGCCAAGATCGCCAATGATCGGAACATCTGCGTAGCGATTCTTACCAATTTCTGCAGGATCAATATCGGCGTGAATTATCTTCGCATTTGGGGCAAATGTGGAGAGTTTCCCAGTTACTCGATCATCAAATCGAGCGCCCAAAGTAATGAGTAAATCCGCTTTCTGTAGGCCAGTAACAGCAGCAACCGTTCCATGCATTCCCGGCATACCAAGATGCTGGCTATGGCTATCAGGAAATGCTCCTCTTGCCATCAAAGTTGTAACAACTGGAGCTCCAACTAACTCTGCTAACACAAGAAGATCTTTTGCTGCGTTGGCCTTTATTACCCCGCCGCCGATATAGAAAATTGGTTTACTTGATTGGGCAATAAGTGATGCAGCATCTCGAATTGCTTCTGAGTTTGGTTCGATCTGCGGGTTATAGCCTAGAAGATTTAACTTCTTTGGATAGTTATAGCTAGTCATCCTCTGTAGCGCATCTTTAGCGATATCAACTAGAACTGGTCCTGGCCTTCCAGATGATGCAATATAGAAAGCTTCAGCAATTGCCCGAGGAATTTGAGCAGGATCAGTTATCAAGTAATTATGTTTTGTTACCGGCATGGTGATTCCGCGGATATCAGCTTCTTGGAATGCATCGGTTCCAATAGCAGCTGAAGGAACTTGACCAGTGATAGCCACAATTGGAACTGAATCCATCTGTGCATCAGCAATTGGTGTAACTAAGTTTGTTGCTCCTGGACCTGAAGTTGCGATGCATACCCCGACGCGGCCAGTAACTTGGGCATATCCAGTTGCAGCATGACCTGCTCCCTGTTCATGGCGAACCAGGATATGGCGAATCTTTGAATCAAAGATTGGATCATAGGCAGGAAGAATTGCCCCACCAGGAATACCAAACATGACATCGACGCCAGAATCTTCTAGCGCGTTAACGAGGGCTTGAGCCCCTGTTATCTCACTTGCCATCTTGGTCCACTCCTTTCTTCCCTCTCTTTAGGCCCACTAATGCAAAAACCCTCAGTTTCCTGAGGGTGCGCGTGAACTTTTATTTAGTTCACGCGCAGCGAATCACCACTGAAACAAGTGCTATTACAGAAGTTGATTTCGCTGACATGTGGATAAGTATCCCCTGATAAAAAGTATGAGTCAACCCTTAAGACGGCTATCTCACAATATGAACGGGGATTAATCCCCTCTTAGTCGCAGACCGCACCCTTTGATGCTGATCCCACAAGCTTTACATACTTACCCAATACCCCAGAGGTATACCTACTTGGTAGAGCTTTAAAGCTTGCTCTTCTCTTTGCTAACTCGCTTTCATCAACTAATAAATCCAGCGTTCTAGCATTTATATCAATCCGGATTCGATCGCCATCTTTTACAAGTGCAATCGCTCCACCATCACTAGCCTCTGGTGCAACATGGCCCACACAGAGCCCGGTTGTGCCACCAGAGAATCTGCCATCGGTAATTAAGAGAACAGACTTTCCAAGACCTGCGCCTTTAATTGCGCCAGTAATCATTAACATCTCGCGCATTCCTGGACCACCCTTTGGTCCTTCATAACGAATCACTACAACATCTCCTGCTGTAATAGTTCCATCTTCTAGGGCTTGCATCGCAGCTTGCTCTCGATCAAAGACTCTGGCAGGCCCTTCGAAGGAATCAACTCCAACTCCTGCGACCTTTGTCACTGCGCCCTCCTTAGCAAGTGAGCCACCTAAAATCGTAATTCCACCACTTATACCCATCGGACTTTTTACCGCTCTTAATATTTCGCCATCAGGATCTGGTGGATTGATATCAGCTAGATTCTCAGCCATAGTTTTTCCAGTAACTGTTAAGCAATCTCCATGGAGTAGGCCAGCATCAAGAAGGGCCTTTAAGATCACCGGAATTCCACCGACTTTATCGACATCGCTCATAACAAATCTGCCAAATGGTTTTAAATCACCAAGTAGTGGGACCTTTGAGCCAATTCTATGGAAATCATCTAACGCTAAATCAACCTTTGCTTCATGGGCAATTGCTAGTAGGTGGAGAACAGCATTAGTTGATCCACCTAGGGCCATAATCGCAGTGATGGCATTTTCAAATGCTCGCTTACTTAAAATATCTCTTGTCGTTATTCCTGCTCTTATGAGCTCAACGACTGCTGCTCCTGACTTAACAGCATAGCTATCACGCCTGCGATCAACTGCTGGCGGAGCAGCAGAGC
>SXMA01000052.1 GCA_005777515.1 Actinomycetota bacterium
AAATTCCGGTTCAGCAAATTTCCGATGCACTATTGAAAGTTTTTGATCTGAGACCAGCTGCAATTATTCGAGACCTGAATCTGCTTCGTCCAATATATTCACAAACTAGCGCGTATGGACACTTTGGCCGTGAGTTAGCTGAGTTC
Source organism: Actinomycetota bacterium (assembly GCA_005777515.1). Lineage (GTDB taxonomy): Bacteria > Actinomycetota > Actinomycetes > Nanopelagicales > Nanopelagicaceae > MAG-120802. Next base: position 147 of record SXMA01000052.1, read on the forward strand.
ACTTGGGAGAAAACTGATAAAGCAAGCGCACTAGCGGCAGCTGTTAAGGGTTAATGATTGCTGTGGCCTCAGATAAGCCACTAACCCTGCGGCGTCAAAAAGGGAAATCTTCGACAGGAACGCGACAAAGTATAGATAGCTTGCAGGTTGAAGTTCTTGTTGACACAGGAGTTTTTCACTTAGAACAACCTTTCTCCTATTTCCTTCCAGAGGAACTAAGGGACATTATCGCTATCGGCTCCCTTGTAAGGGTTCCGTTTAAAAACAATCTTAAAAATGGAGTGGTAATTTCAATCAAAAATAAAAGTCAGGCAGCACTAAAGCCTGTTGATAGCCTGTTAACGTCAGTTCGTCTCACTCCAGATTTTCTAGAATTTACTAAGAAAGTCTCAGAGCGCTATATAGCTAATCAAGCATCAATACTGGCTGCAGCTCTTCCAACTTTTACAAAGGCGATAAATCCTTCGGTAGGCAAGCCTCTGATTAAGAAGACAAGTAGCTCGAAGCCAACAAGGCGTCTTTTTCTGTTGAATCGCTCGGAATCAATTGAATCTCGAATTGTGAAAATAGTTAGCGAGCGAAAAGGTTTGAACCTGCTTTTAATTCTTCCAACAGAGAAAGAAATAGAAAAGGTTGTCAAAGTCCTGGGGGAGATGAAGCAAGAGGTCATAGAGATTGGTTCGCATCTAACCTCCACTCAGAGACGCAAGAATTTCGAGTTAGCGGCTTCTACTAAGCCTGCAATAGTCATAGGGACAAGAAGCGCCATTCTTGCCCCTATGCCTCATCTTGATGAGATAGTGATCGCAGATGAATCAGTTGAACATTATCAAGAGCAGAGGGCGCCCTACTGGAACGTGAGAGATATGGCGCTTCTACGATCAGAGTATGAGCACTCAAGCATTAGTTTCGTTTCACACTCGATTTCTCTCGAGTTAGCGCGATTGGTTGAAATCGGTTGGATATCGAGCATTACGGACCGGAAATTTCTTGGTGGTCATAGAGCAAACATATCCACAGAGCCAACCTCCTATCATGAAACAATTCGAAAGGCGCTAAAGATAGGACCAGTCCTAGTTAGCGTCGCAGATAAGGGTTACGCAAATACTTTCTCTTGTCAGAGATGTCGAAATCTTGCTCTCTGTAAGTGTGGTGGAAGGTTAATTATTGGCAAGAAAGATAAATATTCATGCTCAATATGCGATTTTCAAAGTGATCAATGGCGCTGTCAGATTTGTCAGGCCGAACAGGTTCGCATCGTAAAAGGTGGCGCAGAGAAGATTGTTGAGGAGCTTGGAAAAGCGTTTCCAAGAGTTGCAATCTTCACATCAACAGGGGATAAAGCGATCGCAAATCTTGAGGGGTCCCCAGCAATTGTGGTTTCAACTTTCGGCGTAGAGCCAGAAGTTAGTGATGGTTATGCGGGAGCAGTGCTTCTCAATGGCGAAGCGCTACTCAATAGAGCTTTCATACGCGCAGAGGAAGAGCTTCGCTACAGATGGTTTAAATTAGCAACAAAAGTGCGCTCCTCGGGTTTTATCTATCTATCTCTACCCTCTTCCCACCCTCTTTCTCAAGCGTTGATTAGTGATAGTGCAATGCGAGCGATTCGAGCCGAGAGTAGCGAGAGAGAGGCAGTCTCACTTCCTCCTTCGGTGCGAATTATTCAGGTGAGCGGCGAAGAGCGATCTATTTCGGGCCTTAAAAGAAAGCTTTTAGAGCAATTTGATGACTTGGATATTCTGACATCTGCTGATAATCGAACAATCCACCTCAAGATATCTCACCAAGGGGCTAATACTCTATTGGTCTCACTCAAAGCGCTACAAAAGTATCGTTCAGCATCAGGGCAGGATCTCTTCTCCATTCGCGTAGATCCATACAAGATCTAATTTTTAGCTCAGTAAGTTAGAATTAAGCCATGGCAATCCAACCAATCAGATTTTTTGGTGATCCGGTCCTGACAACCCCGGCGACTGAAGTAATCGATTTTGATAAGGAATTGCAAAGATTAGTAAAAGACTTAACAGAGACAATGATCGATGCTCCAGGAGCTGGGTTAGCGGCCCCGCAAATAGGTGTTCCCTTAAGAGTTTTCGTTTGGCATGTTGATGATGTTTTTGGCCATCTAGTAAACCCAACCCTTGATCTTGGCGATGAAATTCAAGAGGGGGATGAAGGCTGTCTTTCTTTTCCCGAACTTTCTTACCTGACTCCAAGAGCTATGCGAGCGGTTGCAAAGGGTTTTGATATGCATGGCGAACCTCTCATAGTTGAGGGGACTGAGCTTCTAGCAAGAGCGCTGCAACATGAAACTGACCATTTAAATGGAGTTCTATTCATTGATCGACTACCACCAGAAGTACGCAAAGATGCGATGAGAGAGATAAGGCAGGCGGAATGGTTCCTTGCTGCAAGTGAGGCAGGGTCTGCTCCTGAAATCCGTCTCTCACCACATTCCACTTTCGGCAAGAGTCTTTAATTGATGGCTAATTGATGAAGATTCTTGTTGCTTCATCGTCACATCTTGCAATAAACCTTCTTGGTCATTTGAAGAAGTCAGATCATAAACTCCTAGGTTCGATTTCATCGCCCGATCGCCCAACCGGGCGCGGTCAGTCAATAAGAAGTAATGACTTTGCATCTTATTGCCAAGAGGTCGGTGTAACTTGCTATAAACCAGAAACGAATGAAGAACTTGCGGGTATTCTCCAAGAGACTCAAGTAGAGGTGGTCATATCACTGGCTTATGGCCGATTAATAAAAACGAATGAGCTTGAAATACCGAAACATGGATGGCTCAATGTGCACTTTTCTCTCCTTCCGAGATGGCGCGGAGCAGCGCCAGTGCAGAGAGCTATTGCAGCAGGTGATGAGCAGAGTGGCGTCACTGTCTTCAAACTAGAACAAGGTCTTGATACTGGACCGATCTACACCACCTTGAGTTATCCACTAAATGATGGCTCTAGAAGCGATGATGTTTTGAACCATCTGGCATCTCTTTGCATTCAACCCGTTAGCCATGCTTTATCGATGATTGAAGGTGGGAAGGTTGCAACGGCCCAGAATTCTGAAGGAGTGACACTTGCACCTAAGATTCTAAAGAGCGAAGGCAGAATTGATTGGAGTCGAAGCGCAGTAGAAATCGATAGACAGATTCGGGCCTTTCATGCTTGGCCTTGCGCTTACACATCATTTGCTGGCACAAGAATTGGAGTTATGCAAGCTCGGGTATCCGAAAGAGAGGGAGTTGCCGGTGAAGTTGTCTCACTCAATCCTCTACTCGTTGGATGCGGCTCCGGTTCTCTCGAAATTCTGCGAGTAAAACCTGAAAATAAACGTGAGATGAGCAGTAGTGATTGGTTGAGAGGGGCAAGAATTGCGCTGCCTTGTGCTTTTGAATGAGTAATAAAACAAGAAGAATTGACGACCCACGACTCTTAGCATTTGAAGTACTTGCAGAGGTAGAGCTGCAAGGGGCGTATAGCAATCTAATTCTCCCAAGAGCGCTTACTGAATCATCACTTGAAGCTAATGATCGCGCCTTTGCCACAGAATTGGTTTATGGGACTCTGCGGATGCAGGGCAGACACGATCACTTTATATCAGCGGCCAGCGATAGATCTTTGGAGCAAATAGATCCGAAGGCTCTACTTGTTCTTAGACTCGGTACTCATCAATTAAAACAGATGAGAGTTCCAAGCCATGCTGCCATTTATGAAAGTGTCGAGCTAGCAAAGAAGGTAGTAGGAAAGTCAACTGCCTCATTTGTAAATGCAATCTTGCGAAAAATTGACTCACTTGATTTTGAGCAACTTGCTAAACCAACTCAGGAAAATGCAAAATTGGCACTTGAATACTCTCACCCTGAATGGATCGTAAGCTCATATTGTGATTCTTTAAAAAACTCAAGTGAGGTGATTAGCCTTCTTGAAGCAAACAATAGCGCTGCGCAACCAACACTAATTGCCTGGCCTGGTCTTGCTACCAGGGAAGAACTGCTTGAAGCTGGAGCATCTGCAATAGCACCAAGTTCTGTTGCGGCCACATTCGCTGGAAATCCTGGAGACATTGCAGCTATTAGAGAGAGGCGCGCTGGTGTCCAAGATCTAGGGTCACAGATAGTTGTGGAGAAGTTTTACGATCATTTTGAGCCAGATCTGCGGTGGCTAGATCTATGTGCAGGGCCGGGCGGGAAAGCTGCATATCTATCAGCGTTATTGAAGCGAGACGGAGGATCGCTACTGGCCAACGAGATTTCAAATGAACGGGCAAAATTAGTCTCTCAAGTTATTAAACACGGCGAAGTTAATGTCTCTGATGGCCGATCTATGCCAGATGAGCTTGGAAAGTTTGATCGAATACTGCTTGATGCGCCTTGCACTGGCATTGGAGCACTTAGAAGACGACCGGAGGTTAGATGGAGACGAAATCTTCAAGATCTAAAGAATCTCACTCAGTTGCAAAGTGAACTTTTAGAGTCTGCGACGCGCTTGCTTTCACCCGGCGGCATCATTGCCTATGTAACTTGCTCATCCCACCAAGCTGAGACTAAGTTCCAGATTAGATCTTTTCTTAAACAGCATAGTAATTTCACAAGAATTCCCGTTCAAGATGAACGGTCAGATATTGATGGTGATTTACAATTATGGCCTCATCGCGATGGCACTGATGCTATGTTCCTTTCGCTTTTAAGGAGTAAGGAGAGTGTTGGATGATAAGAATTTGTCCTAGCATTCTAAATGCCAATTTTGATGATCTCCCAGGGGAAATTGAGAAGGTGGCCTCGACGGCAGATCTTATCCATCTAGATGTTATGGATAATATTTTCGTCCCCAATTTTACATTCACTCCTGAGCGCACCATAGAGATAATCGAATTTTCCGCACTTCCAATTGATCTTCATCTTATGGTTGCAGAGGTTGATAAAAAAGTGAGTGAATATTGTTCACAGAATACTGTAAGTGTGACTGTGCATTTTGAAGCCTGTCAGGATCCACTTCAAACTCTTAAAGATATTAGGAGCCTTGGAAAGAGATCTGGTCTAGCAATCAAGCCGGATACGCCAATCGAAGTAGTTCAAGAACTTCTGCAAGAGATAGATATGATCGTAGTAATGACCGTTGAACCAGGCTTTGGGGGTCAATCCTTTATGTCCTCTATGATGCCTAAGGTTGAGAAAGCTCGCCGTTATTTGGAGCAACGTGGGCTAAATGATGTTTGGCTTCAAATTGATGGCGGAATCTCTTCTTCTACCATCAAGATTGCGCGTCGAGCTGGGGCAGATACTTTTGTGGCTGGCTCAGCGGTTTATGGATCAGAAAACCCAGGCAATATGGTCGAAAAACTCCGCTTGCTAGCAAGTGGTTCTTAATAGGTAAAGGGTCAGCAAGACGAGAGAGATATTGGGTAAAATCAACCATGAGCTCCAAGTCATCTTCTCCAAAGAGTTTTGATTCTCTTTGGCTCGAATTGCAGGAGATCTCAACCAAAAAACCTAGTGGGAGCAACACAGCCCATCTCTTAGATATGGGCGTTCATGCAATTTGCAAGAAAGTATTAGAGGAAGCGGGGGAGGTTTGGCTCGCAGCAGAGTATCAATCAGATGAAGATCTGGCCACTGAGATCAGCCAGCTTCTCTACCACCTACAAGTTCTCATGCTTGCTCGCGGACTATCCCTTGAAGACGTATACAGAAAGTTATGATGATAAATTCAGATGATCTTGTGTTAAAAGTGGCTCTGCCAAATAAAGGTTCTCTTTCAGAATCAGCTAGCCAGATCTTGAAAGAGGCCGGATATCGTCAGCGAAGTGATGCTCGAGATTTGGTCTTTATAGATCCTGAAAATAAGGTTGAGTTTTATTACTTGCGTCCAAGGGATATCGCGATATATGTGGGAAGTGGGGAGCTAGAAATTGGAATTACGGGACGAGACCTACTTAAAGATTCAGGAAGTTCAGCAGTTGAAGTAATGGCGCTAGATTTTGGAAGAAGCTCATTTCGTTTTGCCGCCGAACAGCCCAAAGCGTCACTCTCTGGCTTAAATATTGCTACGGCATATCCGAATTTGGTTAAAGATTTCTTAGATGAAAAAGGCGTGAGGGCTAATGTTATTGCCCTAGACGGAGCTGTAGAGAGCGCTATTCGGCTTGGTTTAGCCGATGTAATCGCTGATGTTGTTTCAACTGGCGGCACTTTGAAGAGTGCGGGATTGGTAACCTTTGGTGAGCCAATAATGAACAGTGAAGCCATTCTCATACAACAAAAAGATGTCGAGCACTCAAAAGCTATTGAGGTATTGGTTCGGAGAATCGAAGGAGTAGTAATTGCTAGGCAGTACGTTCTAGTTGACTATGACATCGAAAAGATTCATCTCGATCTGGCCTGTAAATTAACCCCAGGATTAGAATCTCCAACCATTTCACCGCTTCAAAAAGAAGAGTGGGTAGCGGTTAGAGCAATGGTTAAACGCCGGGAAGTTAACAATGTTATGGATCAACTCTGGTCCATCGGTGCTCGCGGAATACTAGTCACTGACATACATTCTTGCAGGCTATAGGGCGTTATTTGAGATAGTCGATTAAGGCGTCTAAACCAGAGTTCTCAAGATGCAGGTCAGCTTTTACTTTGAGTGTCTCTTTGCCCATATAGCTCACTCCGAGCCCAGCAATTTCGATCATGTCAATATCATTTGCTCCATCTCCAACTGCAACAGTATTTGCTAATTCAATATCATGTGAGGCAGCAAATTCTTGTAAGGCCTCAGCCTTAACTATTCGATCTACCGGAGCTGATGAGAGTTTGCCTGTTAGCCTTCCATCAACAACTTCTAAAACATTAGCCTTTAGGTAATCTAGCTCTAATTGAGCAAACAACTTATCAAGAACATTATGAAAGCCTCCTGAGACAGCACCTACTAAAAAACTATTTTTGCGCAGAAAAGAGAACAATTCATCAAAACCCTCTGCATATGAAATCTGACTTATAACCTCATCAAAGACCGATTCTGGAAGTCCTTCAAGGAGGGAGACCCGCTTAAATAGAGCTTGTGCGAAATCAATTTCTCCCTTCATAGCCTTTGCCGTTATTTGCTGAACCTCTCTGCCATGCCCAGATCTCTCAGCAAGTAGGTCAATAACCTCTTGCTTGATAAGAGTTGAATCGACATCAAAGAGTATCAATCTGTATTTCATAGCAATTCACATGCAACATCGAATTGATCTAGAGCATTTACTAAATCTGACTCAACAGCATCTAGATGAGCGCTATCTAGCTCAATTTCAAGAGCCAAAATGATCCGACCGGCCATAAGTATCTCTTGTCGATCCAGAATGCTTAGAGTAAAGGGCTTTAAGGTTTCAGCGACTTTTTGGTTGGGGACTTGGCTCGCCGCTCCACTGATGAGAATAATTGCCCGCGCTTTCACTGCCGAAGTTTAGCGAATACTCAATAGCAACGAGGTATCTTGTCGCCCTATGGAACCTTTATTGCGCTGCGTTGAGGTGGAAGTTCTTAGATCCAGTAAGCGCATTTTAGGGCCCATTTCTTGGCAGATAAGTCCGCAGGAAAGATGGGTCATCCTTGGTCCAAATGGAGCGGGCAAAACAACTCTTCTGCAATTACTTGCTGCCTTAATACACCCAAGCAAAGGCAGTGTGGAAATTCTTGGCGAGAAGTTGGGATCAACTGATGTCTTTGAGTTAAGGCCCAGAATTGGATTTACTTCTAGCGCAATGATGGAATTTCTCACAGGAGATGAGAAAGTAATTGACGTTGTTCTAACTGCTGCTTATGGAATCGCTGGTAGGTGGCAAGAAGATTATGACCTCTGGGATGAATCAAGGGCTAAGGCGCTTCTAAATATCTTTGGAGTGCGAGAGTTGGGAGAAAGAACCCTCTTCACCTTAAGTGAAGGCGAGAAGAAACGGGTGCAAATTTCAAGAGCTTTGATGGCAGATCCCGAACTTCTACTGCTTGATGAACCTGCTGCAGGATTAGACCTCGGAGGCCGGGAAGACATTCTCTCTCGCATAACCTCATACACAAGTGAGGAGCGCGCCCCTGCAACGGTAATTGTCACCCATCACATCGAAGAGATCCCGGCAGGCACCACGCACGCACTATTACTTAAAGAAGGTCAGGCGCTCTTTGCCGGAGAGATCTCTGAAACTCTTACCGAAGCAAATATCGAAGAAGTATTTGGCGTGAGAGTTTCATTATCCTTTAATGGTTTGCGCTATTTCGCTGCGGCAAAAGATTAATGCTCTCGTCATTAGTTCCGGATCATTGGAGAGAAATCCTTCGTGATTACAACTCGCAGATCGATGAGCTTGGCGCGCAACTACAAGTGCGAGCTGATCAGGGCGAGCGAATCTTGCCAGATAAGAAGCATTTATTTCGCGCATTGGAGCTCAAACCTGAAATAGTGAAAGTAATTATCGTAGGGCAAGATCCTTACCCAAATATCTCAGATGCGATTGGTCTCTCCTTCGCTGTTCCTGCCAGGAAAACTGGACTGCCAGGCTCACTCTTGAACATTCAAAAAGAGATCATGACCGATATTGGCTCAACAACAACGGCAGATGGGGATCTAACTAAGTGGGTAAGTCAAGGGGTAATGCTGCTAAATCGAGTTCTTACGGTTACGGCAGGCGAAAGTGGTTCACATTCAAAGTTAGGCTGGCAAGCAATCACCGAGAAGATCGTTTCGCACTGCGCCAATTTGGGAGCGATCGGTTTGCTCTGGGGATCTAGCGCTAGAGAGCTAGCCCATCTTTTCGACCAGAATTCTTTAGTCGAAGGTGTCCATCCAAGCCCTCTCTCAGCCCATCGAGGCTTTCTTGGATCTAAGCCATTTTCGAGAGTTAATCAGCTTCTTGAAAACAGAGGAAAAACCGCAATTCTCTGGTGAAATGAAACTGGCCCGGGATTAACCCGGGCCAGATCCCTTATAACTTATATCTACTAAGCAACCCAGGCATTTATTGGGTTATTTAGGAAGTAGATCATAAATAGTCCTGCGGTGAGAAGAAGTAGAGGATGAACATCGCTACGTCTTCCTTGCAAGTATCTGATGACTACATAGGAAACAAAACCAGCCCCAATACCTACGGAGATGTTGTAGGTAAATGGCATCAAGATGATGGTTAAGAAGGCTGGAATCGCAATTCCATAATCTTCCCAATCAATTGATTTAATCTGGGTCATCATCAAGAAACCGACGATGATCAGAGCTGGAGTGGCTGCTTCATAAGGAATAATTGCAACTAATGGAGCTAGGAAGGTAGTTAGAAGGAAGAGAACTCCAGTAACTACTGAAGCAAGTCCCGTTCTAGCGCCCTCACCAACGCCTGAAGCTGATTCGATATATGAAGTATTTGAAGAGACAGCACCAGCGCCACCTGCAACAGCTGCTAGTGAGTCAACAAGAAGGATGCGATCTGCATTTGGAGGAGTTCCATCCTTATCGTTTAATCCGGCCTCTTGTCCGATAGCCGTCATCGTTCCCATAGTGTCAAAGAAGTCAGCTAGTAGGAGAGTGAAGACCAAGAGAAGGGCTGTGATTAGTGGAACTCGATCAAATGAACCAAATAGGTTAAATGAACCAAGTAGACCAAAGTCTGGAGTTGCAACAACGGCCTCTGGCAGAGCTGGAACGTTTAGATTCCATCCCTTTGGATTTACATTGCCAGTGGCGCCGTCAAAGAGTGGCCCAATCTTAAAGGCGCTCTCAAGTGCGATTGCAAGTCCAGTTGAAATAATAATTCCAAGTAGAAGAGCAGCTTTGACCTTTCTTACCATCAAACCGATGGTTAGGAAGAGACCAAAGGCAAAGACGATTACAGGCCAGCCAACTAATTCACCATTATTTCCAAGTGTTACTGGAACAGGTCCTGAGCCCGTGCGACGGACGAATCCGGCATCGACTAGACCAATAAGGGCGATAAATAGACCGATACCAACAGAGATAGCGATCTTTAGCTGAGTTGGAACCGCGCGAAATACCGCAGTTCTAAAGCCAGTAAGAACTAGAACGGTGATGATGATTCCTTCAAGAACAACAAGACCCATGGCATCTGCCCAGGTCATCTTGGAGGCAATACCAACAGCTACGAAGGTGTTTAAGCCAAGGCCAGTTGCAATTGCAAGAGGGAAGTTAGCAACAACTCCCATCAGAATTGACATGACTCCAGCAATTAACGCTGTTGCGGCAGCAACGAGCGCTAGGTTTGGAACATCTCCGCCACCAAGGAACTTTCCATCGCCGTCTTTTGCAAGACCGATGATTAGTGGATTGAGAGCAACGATATAGGCCATCGTAAAGAAGGTAACTACACCGCCACGGACTTCCTGGGCTACCGATGAGCCCCGTTGCGAGATTTTGAAGTATGTATCGAGCATGCTCTTCCTTTTCACCCCAATGAAGGGATGTCGCTAATTTTTTAACGGTGGTGGTTGCGACACCGTGTGGAGGCAGTCCACAAGCCGAAGGGAGTGACTTAAATCTAGTAGTTACCGCTTAGTAAGTCGGGAAACGACACCAAAACCAGCAGCGACTGCATACCCAATTAGCAATGCAAAAAGGGCTGTTCCAAGCCCGATTCGACCACCAAGGGCCCACCCGGCCAGGAGAACAGATACTTCAATCGCAGTTCTAACCCGCCCGACCGGGATTCCAGTTCTTCTATGCAGGGAGGTCATCCAGCCATCCCGCGGCCCTGGACCAAGAGCGCAGGTGATGTAGAGAGCTGATCCGATACCAATTAGTCCAATGCCAATAAATACATAGAGAAGTTTAATGAGATATGAATCAGGAGTTCCAATTAGAGCAATTCCAACATCAATTCCAATAGCGATTACAACAATATTCGCAAGCGTTCCAAAACCTGGTTTCTCTTTTAATGGAATCCAAAGCAGGAGAACAAGGCAACTAATCAGAAACGTTGCACTGCCTATGGAGATGTTACTTCTTGTTGCTACTCCCTGAGCAAGAATTGACCAAGGCGCATTACCGAGCTCTGAGATGATAATTAAGCTATCGCCGATTCCAAAAATAAAAAGTCCAAAAGTGAGGATTGAAACTCTCGATAAAGAGAGATCCCAGCGATGCGAAGCGCTCCACGGGGTTATGGGAATGGTTTTATGAGGCCTTAGCGCTTCGATAAATCTCCTCACTTTCTAACGCTACACCATTGATACTCTAGACTTACTTTCATGTTCGTCGGAGTCGGAACGCTTATAAATATAGTTGCGATCATTGCAGGTGCTGCGCTAGGCGTTTTGCTTGGAAATAAGATGAGTGAAAGGACCCGGAACCTTGTGATGGATGTTCTTGGAGCTATCACCTTAATTGCTGCGGCGGGGGCAATTAAAGCTCTTTGGGACACAGATTTAAATTCATATCTGCCAGATGGCGCGCCGCTTCTAGTTTTACTGGCTTCACTTCTTGTAGGTGGATTGCTTGGTTCTCTGCTCAAGATTGAGGATCATCTTGAAGTAATTGGTATCAAATTGAAAGCGCGATTTGATAGGGATGGAAAGTCTCCTTTTGTTGAGGGTTTTGTCAGCGCTTCCCTTCTTTTTGTAATTGGACCGCTCGCGATCCTAGGAAGCATTAGCGATGGAATGTCTACCGGTATCGAGCAATTGACTTTGAAAAGTATCCTCGACTTTTTCACATCAATTGCTTTTGCGGCAGCTCTTGGTTGGGGAGTAGCTCTTTCAGCCCTGCCGGTTGGTATCTATCAATTCGCTTGGACCGGGGTTGGTTTTGCACTTGGAGCAATTCTTGAGCCGTATCAAGTTAGCGCTATGACGGCAACTGGCGGTGTCTTACTTTTAGGAATCGCTCTGAAGCTTCTTAATATCAAGCAGATAGCGATAGGTAATCTTCTTCCTGCGCTAGCACTTGCACCGCTTTTTGCCCTGATAGCCAGAACGATTTAGTTATTGAAAGGGAAGCGGCTCTCCTGATTGATGAGCGGCTCCTGAGTTTCTTGCAGTGACCTTTCTCATGTGATGGCGGCGACATAAAACTTCATAAGCCACTTCATTCGCAGCATTTGTGTCTCCTACAACCACCTGCTCACCTTCAGTAACCATTACCCCGCCCATAGTTCTGGCATTATGAGTTGCACGCCTCCCGCACCAGCAGAGAGCCTCTACTTGAAGGGGTTGAACTCGATCAGCTAGCTCGATTAACCTGGCAGATCCAGGGAAGAGCTTGGTGCGAAAATCAGTGAGAATTCCAAAGGCATAAACTTCGATTCCAAGGCCATCCGCGATTCTGGCTAACTGTTCAACTTGCTCTGGGGCGTAAAACTGGGCCTCATCGCAGATTACATAATCAATTCGCTTCCCCGTTGAGAGTTGGTCAACTACAAACTTATGAAGGTCCATCTCAAGTGATACTTCTAAAGCCTCTGAAGTCAGCCCGAGACGAGATGAAATCTTTCCGCTTCCTGCTCGGTCACGATTGGTAAAGAGCAAACCAGCCCTTCCGCGGCTTTGATGATTGTGAGCGGTCTGAAGAGCTAACGTTGATTTGCCGCTATCCATGGTTCCGCAGTAATAAATCAGCTCTGCCATTTAATCGTCCCCAATACCTATGCCTTTAGAAGCGAGATGATTCCAACCTCGCTATGAGTTTTGCTAATCATTTTCCGTCCTTGCAGGAATTCAATCTCCAG
>SXMA01000053.1 GCA_005777515.1 Actinomycetota bacterium
AAATGCCACGGTTGCATCAGGAAGGGCAAGCGCGGAGGTTACTCGTGGATGAATTTGGCCGGCATGTGCCACAGCCTTTCCATCAACTCTGAATTCAGCGCATCTTCCAGGGTGCCAAGGAGCAAGATCAACTGCTTCAATTGAAAACTCATTTCCAGTATCTTCAATTAACTCTCTTACTAGATCAATAGCATCGCTCCACTCAACAACTCTTCCCTTGCCCCACCAACCAGAGTTGGTCATCTCTCCAGCAATTACTCCTGCAATGTGAAGAGGTTGCTTAGGTACGCTCTGATAAATCTGCCTTATTTGAGATTCCGCTGGTCTTTTGCTGACTGAAACACTTCCTGCTGGCTTTAAGTTTTCAATATTTCTAAATATCGCACCACTTTCAAAGAGTGCTATTGATTTCTCTCCTCTAGATAGGTTTCTTGCAGCTGCGGCGAGAAGCCCAGGGGTTAGATGAGTTCTCAAGTAGGGATACTCATCAGACATTGGGTTAGCAATCTTGAAAGTCTTTGCGCGATCTCCAGTGAAACCAAAGAGATTTATCTGAGATTGGCTTACAAATGGATAGTTATGAACCTCGACCAGCCCTCTGTTGGCCAATTTCAAACTCATTGATCTGCGACGCTTCTGCATAGGGCTAAGTCCTGAATTTCCATTACTTGCCAATTTCACTGGCGGAAGTTGAGAGGGAATACGGTCATATCCAAAGAATCTAGCGACCTCCTCTGCCAAATCTGGAAGATTATTTAAATCTGGACGCCAGGATGGCGGGGCAACAACCCATTTCTTTCCACTCTTTTTTAGGCTAGCGCCGATCGCCTTTAGAGATTTTTCGATTTCTTTGTCGCTATAAGTTGTTCCTATAAGTGATGAAATTTCAGAGGCAGAAATAGTGATGCTTCTCTTTTTTAACGGAGTTTTCTTGACTGAGCTTCCGTTATAGATAGCTCCCGCATACTCGATAAGTAGTAGCGCTGCGCGAGCAGAAGCCAACTCAGCAAGTGATGGATCCACACCTCGCTCAAATCGACGCGAAGCCTCTGAACTTAGAATATGGCTTCTTGAATTACGAGCAATTGACATTGGATCAAAATGGGCCGCCTCTAGAGTGATGCCAACAGTAAACTCACTAACCTCGCTAGCAAGTCCGCCCATAGTTCCGGCTAGGGCTAGAACCTTTTTATCATCTGTTATTAGAAGATTATCTTTAGCAAGCTTTCTCTTGACCTTATCAAGGGTTACCAATTCATTGAATTTTCCTGCTCTTGCAACTCTCAATGTTCCAGATATTTTTGCGCTATCAAAGGCGTGTAGCGGCTGACCCAGCTCTAACATCACATAGTTGGTGATATCTACTGCAATAGATATTGGGCGCATGCCTGCTTGAGATAGACGTCTTGCCATCCACTGCGGTGTCGGCTTGAGCGGATCTACATTACTCAAGCTTCGCAGGTAGATTTGATCTGCTCCAGTTTTATCTGAAATTTGTACTGGGGTTATCTTTCCCCGCTTCTTCTTTTTCTCAAGTGATGAAACTAAGGCTTTTGAAGAAATGTCCTTGAAGCTTAGCCCTAGCGCCATCGCAAGCTCTCTTGCAGCGCCGCGAACGCTCATCGCATAACCGCGGTCGGGGTTTACGGCGATATCAATGATTGGATCATCTGCTCCTAGAGTTTTAAGTGCTGGGCTTCCAATCTTTGCCTTGCCATCTAGAACAATTATTCCTGAGTGGTCATCTCCTAGACCAAGTTCTTTTGAACTGCAGATCATTCCATTGCTGGTCTTGCCATATGTTTCACGGGCTGAGATTGCAAAGTTTCCTGGCAGGATCGCGCCGGGTAGAGCTACTACAACTAGATCTCCAGCAACAAAATTAGTAGCACCGCAGATTACATATCTTGTTTTAGCTTCCCCGCAATCAAGCCCAACATAGCGTATGGGCTTTTTATGCCCAGTTAGCTCCTCAATAGTTAATACTTTTCCGACAAGTAGAGGACCTTTGATTCCCTCGGCTGGATTATCGATTGATTCAACTTCAAAACCCACTTTTACAAATCCTGCAGCAATATCTGCTACTGAAATGGTTTTCGGAAATTCCACAAACTCTGAGAGCCAAGATAATGGAAGTTTCATCGCCCACCACTTCCGAACTGCCTTGAGAAGCGAACATCTCCCTCAACGATGTCATGCATATCTGTGATTCCATATTTCACCATCAAGGTTCTTTCAAGGCCCATTCCAAATGCAAATCCAGTGTAAACATCGGTATCAATTCCTGCTGCTTGCAAAACTTTTCGATTAACCATTCCACAGCCGCCCCACTCAACCCATCGGCCGTTATAGAAGAAATCAACTTCTGCACTTGGCTCAGTAAATGGGAAGAAAGATGGCCTAATTCTTGTGATGACGCCAGGACCAAATATCTTTGCTGCAAAGTGATCTAGGGTTCCTTTTAGATGAGCCATCGTTATGCCCTTATCGACCACTAAACCTTCTACTTGATTAAATACTGGAGTGTGAGTTGCATCTAACTCATCAGCTCGATAAGTCCGACCTGGACAGATTACATAGATTGGCGGTTTGTTTTCCAGCATAGTTCTGATCTGAACTGGTGAGGTATGGGTTCGCATTACAAGGCCTGATGCGAGCGGCTCGATAAAAAATGTGTCTTGCATAGTTCTAGCTGGATGATCTTCAGCAATATTTAAGGCATCAAAGTTAAGCCATGAAGCCTCCAACTCTGGCCCTTCTTGCACTGTGTACCCCATGCCAACAAAAAGATCTGATATCTCATTGGTTAGAAGTGTTAAGGGGTGAAGCGCGCCCCGAGGATTCCTATTACTAGCAAGGGTTACATCGACTCTCTCATTGCTTAAAGCTCTGCTATCTCTTAGCGCCGTTAACTCTTTTTCTTTATCATCAAATGCCTGGTTTATATTGGCCCGGGCAGTTCCAATCAGCTTTCCCATCGCTGCTCGTTTTTCAATCTCAATCTCTGCAAGTCCTTGATTAGCCCTTGCTATCGGCGAGCGATCGCCAACATGAGCAGTTTTTACCTCACGCAGTTCATCTAGGGATCGAGAGCCTTTTATTGCAGAGAGGGCATCGGCTTTAATCTGCTCAATACCTGCGTTATCCAACGACACTAGGGAAGTCTACTAATCCAAGTTCCAAGAAGTGGTTATTTTCGAGCTGCCGAAACGGCATACATCACCACTGAGGCAGCGGTAGCGAGATTTAGGCTCTCAGCCTTGCCTGAAATAGGAATAGCTACTTGCTTGGCTCCAAGAGTTGAGATCACCTTCGCATCTAGGCCTCTGGCCTCATTGCCAAATACCCATATTGCAGAGCGATTCTTTGATTCATTTGCTGCCTCTAATAGTTCAAGTCCACCACTTGCATCAGTTCCATACATATCGAAGGCCCTAGCTGCGACCTGTGATTTAAGTTCCTCTTCTGAGATTGAAGTGAATAACGGAATATGCCAGTGCGAACCTGCACTTGAGCGAACTACTTTCGGGCTATAGATATCAACGCTATTGTCAGAGAAGATAACTGCATCAAAGCCAAAAGCATCCGCAGCTCGAATCACCGTTCCAGCATTTCCTGGATCTTGAATCTGCCAGAAGTAAGCGATTTTCAATACCTCTTTTGACGCTGACAGGAAATCTGCAAATGAATTCTGCGGAATCTGAGCGATAGCTAATAAACCTTGTGGCGTGACGGTATCAGTCATTGCCTTCATGACCTCAGGTGAGACCTCAACTATTTCAAAATAACCCTCAGGGATTGTTGCAAGTCTGCTCATGCCATCGCTAGTTAGATAAAGGGTTGTAATTTCCTCAGGCGAAAAATCAAGGGCCTCTTTAATAGATGAGAGTCCTTCAATTACATATTGACCGCTCTCTTTTCTCGCTTTGCCGCCTCTAGAACCTAAAAGAGCCTTCACTGCCTCAACATGAGGCGAATGAAGGCTCGTAATCATCGCTTTCTAACGCGAGACTTTAGGAAACTTTTACATTCTTGCGCGCTACTTCAACCAAAGCGGCGAAAGCAGCAGGATCATTAGTTGCAAGCTCTGATAGAACACGACGATCTACCTCAACTCCTGCAGACTTTAATCCTTGGATGAAACGGTTGTAGGTAATTCCATTAGCGCGACTTGCCGCATTGATACGGGTAATCCAGAGCTGGCGGAAATCGCCTTTCTTGTCTTTACGATCATTGAAGGCATAAACCAGCGAGTGAGTTACCTGCTCTTTTGCCTTTGTGAAAAGACGGGAGCGTTGTCCGCGATAGCCACTAGCTCTCTCAAGTGTGGTGCGGCGCTTCTTTGCGGCATGAACACCGCGTTTTACTCTTGCCATAATTGCTCCCCCCTTACTTCATTCCAAGCAAACGCTTGGCAGAAAAAGTGTTTCGATCATTGGCCGTCTGATCCTTTGAAAGGCGACGGGTTACACGAGAAGATTTACGCTCCAAGAGGTGGCGCTTGCCAGCGCGCTCGTGCACGATCTTTCCGCTTCCGGTGACGCGAAAGGTTTTCTTGGCGCCACTATGTGTCTTCATTTTCGGCATTTCTTTCCTCCTGTTGTCTTTACTTAAACTTCTTTAGCCTTAGAGGCGCGGGCGCGCTTTGCTTCAGCAAGTGCTTCACTCTTTTTGCGCACTGGTCCAAGCACCATCGTCATGCTTCTACCCTCCCGCTTTGGAGCAAATTCGACAAATCCCGAAGTCGCTACATCTTCTGCAAGACGTTGCAACAATCGAAATCCCATCTCTGGCCTTGTCTGTTCCCGTCCTTTGAATTGAACAGTTACCTTCACCTTATCTCCACTAAGTAAGAACTTTTCAATGTGGTTCTTCTTAGTCTCGTAATCATGGTTCTCAATCTTTAAACCCATTCGGATTTCCTTAACCACAATGTGGGTCTGGTTAGCCCGGGCCTCTCGCGCTTTCTGAGCAATTTCGTACTTATATTTTCCGAAATCCATAATCTTGCATACTGGTGGAACTGCCTCAGGTGCAATCTCGACTAAATCAAGACCTGCTTCATCAGCCATCTTTAGCGCTTTATCTATCGCTACGACGCCAACTTGCTCACCTAATGCTCCGATCAGACGAATTTCTGGAACGCGAATTCGATCGTTGATACGAGGATCAGTGGTGCTGATAACTCTTCCCTTCACTAAAAGCATGATGGAAGTCAGCCGCCAGAATGAGACCAAATTTCGGTCTTGCTCTTGTTGACCAGCTCACCTAAAAGTGAGGTAGGTGGGAGCGGCTAGCTCCACTTCATGTTGGTCATCTGACCAAGGGCTAGATACTACCGAGTGCGAAAATGAAGGTCAAAATGCGCTTATTGTCTATCCCATCTACGCTTAGCTATGGCCTTAAAGCGTTGGAATCTGGAGATGCCTAAGAGGCGTAATTATCAAAACATTACCGAGGCAGGCGCTGCCCTCTCTGATGATCTTCCATCAAGACAGAAGCGCTATTTCATTTCTATGATGATAAGAACTGCTTGTTTTCTCCTAGCAGTTTTTACGCCAAGTCCTTATCGCTGGTTCTTTCTAGTTGGGGCAGTAACCCTTCCCTACATCTCAGTGATTATGGCAAATGGTGGCAGGGAGACCATAAGAGGCAAGAGCGCAGTATTAAGAAGTAAACAACGTGAAATAGGTTAAGTCTAAGATTGCTTTAATGCGCCGCCTAATTACCGTCTCAACCCTGGCTCTACTACTTATCTTTGGCTGTGCGCAAGGCGCTCTATGGCAATATGAGAGATATGAAATTCGCCATGCAAATAACGAATTGATCCGGGAAAACATTTCCATGCCCGCCCTACTTTCAGAAGATGACTTAAGTAGTGAAACAGCTTCAGATATTGCTTGGCGCAGTATCTCTCTTAATGGAAAATTTGATCCAAGTAAAGAATTTTTGATAAGAAATCGTTATCACGAGGGTAAATATGGTTTTGGCGTTATCACTCTCTTTATCTCTGAAAGTGGCAAGAGATATTGGATTGATCGCGGATGGGTGATAGCTGGCAGAGATGCCCAAACTCCCCCAGTTGTTCAAAAGGTTGATTCACTACCAATTGAAATCACAGCCAGAGTCAGAACCTCTGAGATTGAGTCAAGAGTTCAAGGCAGCGTCTTTGCTCTGCCTGGAGCAGACTCAACACCAAAGTTAGTTAAGTGGAACTCGGAACAAGCCATTGAAACAGAGCCCATCTACTTTGATTTAATCTCTAGTTCAAATCCTGAAGTGACGCCAGAGGTTGCAACTGCCCCGCCAGAACTAAGCGATGGGCCCCATCTGGCTTACTCTCTCCAGTGGATACTTTTTATATTCTTGGTTCTCTTTGCTTGGTATCTCGTCATCCGTGAGGATCGGAAGGATCAAGCGCCAAAGCTTTGACGAGAGTAGAGCTCGGCGTATATTCCATTTAGCTCCAGGAGTTCATCATGTTTGCCGCGCTCTGCTATTGAGCCATTATCAAGAACCAAGATTTGATCAGCAGCTCTAATTGTCGAGAGACGATGAGCAATGACAATGCTTGTTCTATCTTTTAAAGCATTTGCCAGCGCAGCTTGAACCAGGAATTCATTCTCAGAATCTAAATGCGCTGTTGCTTCATCGAGAATTACAATTCTTGGGGACTTCAAAAGTAGCCTTGCAATGGCAAGTCTTTGCTTCTCACCACCAGAGAGTCGATGTCCCCTCTCCCCGACAACAGTTTCGAATCTATTAGGTAGGGAATTAATTAGCTCAAGTATTTGAGCGTCCTGACAAGCTTTCTCCATCTCAGAAGTGGTGGCATCAACTTTTGCATATCGAAGATTCGCCTCTATCGTGTCATGAAACATATGTGCATCTTGGGTAACAACCCCG
Organism: Actinomycetota bacterium; assembly: GCA_005777515.1. Classification (GTDB taxonomy): domain Bacteria; phylum Actinomycetota; class Actinomycetes; order Nanopelagicales; family Nanopelagicaceae; genus MAG-120802. The sequence continues at coordinate 6,907 of SXMA01000053.1, forward strand.
ATGCTTGAGCGCAGTGACTGAACTTGAAGATCTCGAATATCAACCCCATTTATCGCTATGGAGCCAGAGGTAACATCATATAAACGTGGCAGCAGCGCACTTATCGTGGTCTTTCCCGCCCCTGAGCTACCAACTAAAGCAGTCATGGTCGAGGGCAGAACTTCAAATGAAATTCCTTTTAATACCTCACCACTATCAACTGTCTCAGGCTTTGCTACTGATTCCAGAGAGGCAAGTGAGATCTCTTCAGCCTTTGGATAGGAGAAGCGGACTGAATCAAATTTGATGCTCAGTCCCCCACTGCCAACTGGCTTCGCAGCTGGTTTATCAGAGACCATGGGTTCAAGGTCAAGGACTTCAAATACGCGCTCAAATGAGACTAAAGCAGTCATTACATCAACGCGCACATTAGATAACGCAGTTAGTGGGCCATAAAGTCGAGCCAGAAGTGCGGTAATAGCTAGCAGGGTTCCTAGTGAAATCTGCTTATTGATTGTGAAATGTCCACCGACTCCATATGCAAAAGCAGTCGCAATTGCTGCGATTGAAGTTAGCGCAATAAAGAAGAGCCGGTTTAAAAGAGCGATTGAAATACCAATATTTGCCACTTTCCTTGCTCTGGCGCTAAAGGATGAACTCTCGCTACCTGGATTACCATAAAGTGAAACTAGTAAAGCGCCAGAGACGTTAAAGCGCTCTGTCATCGTTGCTGACATTTCAGCATTTAGATTGAATGAATCCCTGGTCAATCCCTGAAGTTTCCTACCTACCCACTTAGTGGGAATGATGAAGGCAGGAAGCAGTAATAAAGAAACCAGCGTGATCTGCCAGGAGAGAATCAACATCGTTACCGTTACCAGGATCAAACTTAAAATATTGCTAATTAGCCCAGACAGCGTTGAGGTGAAGGCCTGCTGGGCCCCAATCACATCAGAGTTGATTCGAGAGATCAATGCCCCGGTTTGAGTACGTGTGAAGAATGCAATTGATTGCTTTTGAATATGGGTAAAGACTTGCGAGCGAAGATCAAATATTAAGCCCTCACCAATTCTTGCGGAAAACCATCTGCCAATCATGTTAAAGAGGGCATCAAGAAGAGCAATGAAGGCAACCAACAGTGCTATCTGAGTGACTAAGACAGAATTGCCTGGTATGACGCCATCATCTATTAGATTTCTAAGAAGCAGCGGAGTAGCCACAATTAAGAAGGCATCAATAACCACCGTGATTAAGAAGAAAATTAAGAAGGCCTTATAAGGAAGAGCAAACCCAAATATTCTCTTTACAGTCCCGGGTTTTAATTTCTGGTTCTTAACCGAAGAATCGGCCGTGAAGGATCGAAAGGACATCCAAACTGCCATTTGGGACATATCTCTACCCTAGACCAGAATCGGCCAAAAAATGAACGAGTTAGACAGTAAAGCCAATCGCACGCAGTTGTTCACGCCCATCATCGGAAATTTTATCTGGCCCCCATGGTGGCATCCATACCCAATTAATCTTTACATCAGTGACTAGGTCTTGAAGTACAGATTTAGTTTGATCCTCAATCACATCTTGAAGTGGGCAAGCTGCAGAGGTAAGGGTCATATCAAGTACCGCGACATTTGAATCATCGATAGAAACATCGTAGACAAGCCCTAGATCAATTACATTAATTCCGAGCTCTGGGTCAATAACATCCTTCATTGCCTCTGTTACATCATCTCTCGATGCGCTCACTTTTTTAGATCCTTTCCTTACTTGTTGCCTGAAGTATCGCATCTTTCGTTGCCATCCATCCCAATAGAGCGCATTTTACTCTAGCTGGAAACTTAGAAACCCCAGCGAAAGCTATCCCATCGCCGATTAGCTCTTCATTGCCAGAATCTGCTCCCTTGCTTAACACCATGCCTTGGAATGAGTCAATTATATTTAGAACCTCAGCAATTTCTCTGCCCATCATCAAATCTGATACTACTGAAGTGCTAGCTTGCGAGATTGAGCAGCCAATCCCATCCCAACTAACTTCTATCACCTTCTTGCCATCAGTATGAAGATTTAAAGTAATCTCATCGCCACATGAGGTATTTATATGTTGAACTTGAATTGTTGGATTTGGCTTTAGCGCCTTATTAAGAGGGCGCTTATAGTGCTCCAAAATAACTTCTTGATAGAGAGAATCTAGTTCCATTATCGGCTCTCAAAATACTTTCTAGCTCGCTCTACGCCATCAATTAGCGCTTCTATCTCATCAAAGTCATTATAAAGATAGAAAGAAGCTCGCGTGGTAGCAATAGTCTTAAATCGTCTCATGAGCGGCCATGCACAGTGGTGGCCAGTTCTTACTGCAATGCCATATTGATCAAGAGCTTGGCCCAGATCATGTGGATGCACTCCCTCAACAGCAAAGGAGACTACTCCCCCGCGCATCTCTAAATCTTTTGGTCCAATTACAGAAAGTCCTTTAATACTCTGCAAACCATCGAGCGCTGCCTTAGTCAACTCAACTTCGTGCGCATGAATCTCATCAAGACCAATGGCGTTTAGATAGTCCACTGCGGCGCCAAGTCCAATTGCCTGCGCCATATTTGGTACACCAGCTTCAAAGCGTTTAGGAGCGTCAAGATATGTCGCTCTCTCCATCGTTACAGTTTCAATCATCGATCCACCGGTTAGAAAGGGTGGCATCTCATCTAGCAAGTTCTTCTTTCCCCAGAGGATTCCAACTCCAGTTGGGCCTAACATCTTGTGGCCAGAGAAGGCAATAAAGTCAACGTCTAAAGCTTTCACATCTACTTTGTAATGTGGAACAGATTGACAAGCATCAAGAACAAATAGGGCGCCAACGCTATGTGCTTTTGCTGTTACTAGATCTAGTGGAACTATAGTTCCAAGAACATTAGATTGATGAGTAAGAGCAACTACTTTAGTTCTCTCATTTATCAGCTCATCCATATTGGATAGATCTAAACGTCCATTATCACCTACCTTAAACCAGACTAACTCAGCCCCGGTTCGAGCAGATAGCTCCTGCCATGGAATTAAATTGGCATGATGCTCCATCTCAGAGACAACAATGCGATCACCTGGCTTAATATGAAACTCAGACCCCGGTCTGGCATTTCCAAGTGAATATGCAATTACATTGATGCTCTCAGTTGCTGACTTTGTGAATATGACTTCATCAACATCTGCATTAATAAAGGCAGCAACTTTTGCTCGGGCTCCTTCATATAGCTCCGTTGCCTCTTCTGCTAATTGATGCGCGCCTCGATGAACTGCAGCGTTATGGTTCTCATAGAAATCTCGCTCAGCCGCGATAACTGAATTTGGTTTCTGTGAAGTTGCTCCGCTATCTAAATAGATGAGGCGATTGTTGCCACGAATCTCTCGCTTAAGGATAGGAAAGTCCGCCCTTATCGCTGAGAGATTTAATTTAGACACAAGTTTTCGCCTACGCCTTGGCGTATTGCGCATAGCCCTTCTCTTCAAGTCGATCAGCAAGTTCAGGCCCGCCCTCTTCAACGATTTTTCCACCAGCAAAGACGTGAACAAAATCTGGCTTTATATAGCGAAGAATTCTGGTGTAGTGAGTGATTAACATGATTCCAAGGTTCTGCTCACTCTTTACGCGATTTACTCCTTCAGAGACAATTCTTAGCGCGTCAACATCAAGGCCGGAATCTGTCTCATCCAAGATTGCAATCTTTGGCTTGAGTAGCTCCATCTGTAAAATCTCATGGCGCTTCTTCTCCCCGCCTGAGAATCCCTCATTAACGCTGCGCTCTGAAAAAGTAGGGTCGATAGAGAGTTTGCTCATCGCCTCTTTAACCTCTCCCACCCAAGTTCTTACCTTAGGCGCCTCTCCTCGAAGAGCTGTTGCCGCAGTTCTTAAAAAGTTGGAAACAGAAACTCCTGGAACTTCCACTGGATACTGCATGGCAAGAAAAAGTCCTGCCTTTGCTCGCTGATCAACGCTCATTTCTAGGACATCTACGCCATCAAGTGTTACTGAGCCTCCGGTGACGCTGTACTTAGGATGACCTGCAATGGAATATGCAAGAGTTGATTTGCCAGAGCCGTTGGGTCCCATGATCGCATGCACCTCGCCAGAGTTAATTGTTAGATCAACCCCACGGAGAATCTCAATAGCTCCACTCTCGCCCTCAACGCTAACTTGAAGACCTTTGATTACTAGTTGTGCCATCGCGACTTACCCCTTAACGTTATTTCTTACTTGAAATCGTGACAGTATCTCCATCACGAACTACCGCAAATGTTTCAATTGCTTCAAAGGCAGGTGGGGTTAAAACCTCTCCACTTCTTAGATCAAACTCAGCTCCATGAAGCCAGCACTCAATCTTGTAATCCTTGATCTCTCCTTCAGAGAGGGATGCCTCAGCATGGCTACAGATATCAGCGACTGCAAATACCTCATCACCGATTCTTGCCACACAGATATCCTCTGAGCCAAGTGTGAACTTAACCGGCTTTGATTCTTGAAGTTGATCTACTTTTATCTCGATAGATTCCATTTATGCCCCAAGTGTTTCTAGCTGGCTATCAATCTTTGACATCAAACGCTCTTGAATTACCTCATCACCAATCTTGTCGATAATTTCAGTGAAGAAGCCTCTAATTACTAAGCGCCGCGCCTCATTCATCGGAATGCCGCGAGACATTAGATAAAACAGTTGCTCATCATCAAAGCGCCCCGTTGTGCTGGCATGACCCGCTCCCACAATCTCACCAGTTTCAATCTCTAGATTAGGAACTGAATCTGCCCTAGCTCCATCAGAGAGAAGTAAATTCTTATTTAGTTCATAGGTATCGGTTCCTTCAGCGTTCTGTCTAATAAAGACGTCGCCGATCCAAACAGTTCTAGCTCCATCTCCAGCAAGAACTCCTTTGTAATTCACCCGAGACTTCGCCCTTGGTATGCCGTGATCAACGAAGACGCGATGCTCTAAATGCTGACCATCAGTTGCAAAGTAAACCCCCCAGAGCTCAGCAGAGCTGCCCTGATCTGAGTATTCAACTGTTGGCAAGAGGCGAACTAGCGAGCCACCGATAGTTACTGTGATTGATTTAAAATTAGCATCTCTTCCAATAATTGCATGATGGCGCCCCATGTGAACAGCCTTTGGACCCCACTCCTGCAGAGTAATAAAGGTCAGGTTAGCTCCCGCTTCAACCCTGATTTCGATCTCTTCACCGATGATGCCATCGCCAGTATTTTCAACAATCACAGTAGCTTTGCTGTGAGCACCTGCAGTAATGACAGTTCTTGAGAATTCACCACTACTTCCGGCGCTTCGCTTTAGCATGATTGGTTCATTAATAACTGCTTCATTCTCAATCTTTAGATGTACTACTTCGGTAACTTCATTTCTAAGACGCTGAACAATCGCATCAGTAGTTGATGATTTTGCCGGAATATCACTTGCCTTAACAGTTGAGATATCAAAGCCAGCTCTAGCGCTTCCAAATAACTCGATTGAGATTCGATCAATAACGCTAACTGCAGGATCATGAAGGCCCGCAATGCGCTTTAACGGAGTAAAACGCCAAGCCTCCTCGCGCCCAGTTGGCGTCAAGTAATTAGTTGGAAGAACGCTGCTCATTAACCGACCGAGCCTTCCATCTGCATCTCAATTAGGCGGTTAAGTTCAAGGGCATATTCCATGGGAAGCTCTCGTGCGATTGGCTCAATAAAGCCGCGAACAATCATCGCCATAGCCTCATCTTCTTCTAGTCCACGAGACATTAGATAGAAGAGTTGGTCATCGCTTATTTTTGAAACAGTTGCTTCATGTCCCATCGTCACATCATCTTCACGGACATCAACATAGGGATAAGTGTCAGAGCGAGAGATAGTGTCAATTAGGAGAGCGTCGCATTTCACGGTGCTCTTTGAGTGATGCGCTCCCTCTTTGATTTGAACCAATCCGCGATAGCTAGTTCTTCCCCCGCCACGTGCCACTGATTTAGAGATAATTGTGGATGAGGTGTGAGGCGCGGCATGAACCATCTTGGCTCCTGCATCTTGGTGCTGCCCCTCTCCAGCAAAAGCAATTGAAAGAGTCTCGCCCTTTGAATGCTCGCCCATGAGAAATACAGCCGGGTATTTCATCGTCACCTTAGACCCGATATTTCCATCGATCCATTCCATGGTGCCGCCTTCAGCACAAATTGCGCGCTTGGTTACCAAGTTATAGACGTTATTCGACCAGTTCTGAATTGTGGTGTATCTAACTCGAGCATTCTTTCTCACGATAATTTCTACAACAGCTGAGTGGAGAGAATCTGATGAGTAAATCGGAGCTGTGCAGCCCTCAACATAGTGAACATAGGAACCTTCATCGGCAATGATTAGAGTTCTTTCAAATTGGCCCATATTCTCAGTATTGATTCGGAAATACGCTTGAAGTGGAATCTCAACATGAACGCCCTTTGGCACATAAACAAATGAACCACCAGACCATACTGAGGTGTTAAGGGCTGCAAACTTATTATCACCGACTGGAATTACTGAACCAAAGAATTCTTTGAAGATATCTTCATGCTCTCTTAGGGCAGTATCAGTATCAAGGAAGATAACGCCTTGCTTCTCTAGATCCTCACGGATTGAGTGATAAACAACTTCAGATTCATACTGCGCTGCAACTCCTGCTACTAGACGCTGCTTTTCAGCCTCGGGAATACCTAGGCGGTCATAGGTATTTTTAATATCCTCTGGCAGATCTTCCCAGGAAGTAGCCTGCTTCTCAGTTGAGCGAACAAAGTACTTAATCGTGTCAAACTTAATTCCAGATAAATCTGATCCCCAGTTTGGCATTGGCTTCTTATCAAAGAGGGCTAGACCCTTAAGGCGTAGCTCAAGCATCCAAGCAGGTTCATTTTTCTTGGCAGAGATGTCCCGCACTACCTCTTCGTTTAAACCACGTTTGCTATTGGCGCCGGCATCATTCTTATCCGACCAACCGAACTCGTAGTTTCCAATTCCCTCTAACTCTGGGTGGGCGATTTGGCTCATCGTTTACTCTGCTTTCTATTGCTGGTTTGGGATTTCTCGATTTTCTTGCCTTTACTTCCTAGTTGGGGAATAAATGTTGTGCAGACTCCATCGCCATGGGCAATTGTTGCTAAGCGTTGAACATGGGTTCCTAGAATCTTTGAAAAGGCCGCTGTCTCTTCCTCGCATAGCTGAGGGTATTCAGCTGCAACATGGGCTATCGGGCAGTGATGCTGACAGAGCTCAAGTCCAATTGCCTTGGGGTGAACATTTGCTGCATATCCTTCATCGCTTAAGAATTTTACTAAGCCATCAACGGGGTTCTTTGAGCCAGTTATAGTTTTCTTTGATCTGCGAATAATTTCATCAGCGCGATGCTTGGCAAAGCCATCAACTAAATGCGCACCTGCGCTAGCAGCCATATATTTCAGCGCAGAAACAGCAAGATCATCATATGAATGCTCAAATCTCTCTCGCCCTTTATCGCTCATCACAAACACCTTTGAAGGGCGGCCTCTTAGGCCTGCGCTTCTAATATGCGGTTCGCGTTCTTCTAGAATTCCTTCGCCCACTAGAGAATCTAAATGGCGGCGAATGCCCGCTGGGGTTAGGCCAAGGGAGGATGCCAAGGCGACCGCGGTTGATGGACCATTTTCCAAAATGGCACGGGCAACCTGATCCTTAGTTCTTAAGTCCTCAGAAGGGGCTAGGGTGGATTTCACAACGCAAGTGTTGCGTAATTCATGGCCAAACGCCACTTCAAAGCGCCTATCAGCACTCTAGGGTTGGGCCATGGCCCCCCTCGCCGATAGAGCGCTACTAAAACTCTCCACTTTGATGGTTTTTACTCAATCGGCAATTGTTTTTACCGGCGCTTTAGTTCGTATTACCGGCTCTGGTCTTGGTTGTTCAACATGGCCAGAGTGCACTCCTGGCTCATATACGCCAACCCCTGAACAACCAGAGGCTCCGCTACATGCCTGGATTGAATTTGGAAATCGACTCCTTACCTTCGTTCTTCTAATTAATGCTCTTGCTTTGGTCTTTACTATTTTAAAGAGCGGAAAGCTTGAGTTAAGAAGATTAGGAGCGCTTCAGATAATAGGAATTTTGGCCCAGGGAGCACTCGGCGGAATAACAGTTTTAACCGCTCTTAATCCAGCAACAGTTGCAGCTCACTTTCTGCTCTCGATTATTCTTATTGCAGGAGCCCTCTCGCTGCGCCAGAGAGCTCATGGCAAATCTCCAATTGAAATTACTTCAATCCCTCTAGTTTCAAAACTAGTCTGGCTTCATCTCTTATTAACATCCTTAGTACTAATCGCTGGAACCATTGTCACTGGTAGCGGTCCTCATGCTGGCGATAGCGCAGCTGAGCGATTTAATCTTGATTCACGGACTATGGCTTGGATCCATGCAGACCTAGTAATAGCTCTGCTTGGCGTGAGCATCGCTTTATTAATTGCAATTCGCCTAGGTCTTGTAGGGCAGGCTCGCCAGGTCTTATCTGGGCGGATACAGATATTTCTAATTGTTGCCCTTGCCCAAGGAGGCATTGGATATATCCAATATTTCACCAAGTTGCCTGAAGCCCTAGTTGCCGCTCACATCATCGGCTCTATCGCGGTGTGGTTATCCGCTTGGAACTTATTTATCTCTAGTAATCTCGGCGCTAATCTGATCGCCCGGAAAGGGTTGTAATGCAACCAGAGTTAGCGCCTTGGATAGATTTAGATGACAAGGCAGTAGCAACTGCCAGGGGCCTTGCTATGGATGCAGTTCAAAAAGTAGGCAATGGCCATCCTGGAACTGCAATGTCTCTGGCCCCCGTGGCCTACACCCTCTTTCAGCGTTTTTTGCGCCATGACCCAAAGGATCCGAATTGGATTGGCAGAGATCGATTCATTCTCTCTTGTGGCCACTCCTCGTTAACTCTATATATTCAATTACTCTTTTCTGGATACGGATTAACTTTTGATGATTTAAAAGCTTTTAGAACTTGGGGATCACTTACCCCAGGACATCCTGAATATGGACATACCCCCGGCGTTGAAACAACCACCGGTCCTCTTGGTCAGGGAGTTGCTAACGCTGTTGGAATGGCGATGGCTGCAAGATATGAGCGAGGGCTTCTAGATCCTGATACGCCAAAGGGTGAAAGTGTCTTTGACCATAACATCTGGGTGATCTGCAGCGATGGAGACTTGCAAGAAGGAGTGAGCGCTGAAGCTTCATCTCTTGCTGGGGTGCAGGAGCTAGG
>SXMA01000054.1 GCA_005777515.1 Actinomycetota bacterium
GAATTCGGTCAAAACATCCAAGGTTTTGCATAAAACTAAACAAAATTAAACAAGAAAGTGAGCGCAGTATTTATCTGCGCCCACCTAATTGGAAGAAGAGTCGCCCTATAAGCCGGATTCTGTCTTGCTATTGCTAGCGAGATCACCATCCATCTAGATCTGTAATTACTTACAGATTCAAGCAACCTACCCGGTGACTCGTGTGGGCACACTCAAACGCCACCTGCATGGTCTTGCTCCAAGTTGGGTTTACATAGCTACGTATATTGCTACACGCACTGGTGGTCCCTTACACCACCGTTTCACCCTTACCAATATTGCTATTGGCGGTTTACTCTCTGTTGCACTAATCCCGCGGATCGCTCCGGGTGGGAATTACCCACAACTTTGCCCATTGGAGTCCGGACTTTCCTCGGTGCTTAAAAGTTAATTAGGCTCTTAAGTAACGCAGTGATCCGGGCGACTCTTCAAGGAAAATTCTACCTCTCCTACCAATATCTGCTAAATCACTGCGCTTCTTGCCTAAATCTCAATAGCCAATAGGGTTTGGCAATGGCCAATACCGTTGATGCAGACTTTCTAGCACTTCCCTTAAGCGCTCTCTCTGATGCAGCTATTGATGCAGCAAAGGCTGCAGGGGCATCTCATGTTGATGTCAGAATCGAGAGAACTAGAACTGGATATCTCTCACTAAGAGATGCAAAGCCTGAGACGCAGAGTGATGAATCAAATCTTGGAATTGGCGTCCGGGTAATTGTTAATGGCGCTTGGGGCTTTGCCTCATCTCCTGATCTCTCAAACGATACTGCTAAGAAATTAGCTTTAAGCGCAGTTGCTATGGCTAAGACCTCAAAGCCACTCTCAACAGATGAAATTAAATTAGTTAGTGAGCCGGTCTATCCCAATAAAACCTGGGTCTCCTCATACAAGATCGATCCATTTCTTATCTCTGATAGCGAAAAGAAAGATCGCCTAGCATCACTTAGCTCAAAGCTTCTTGCATCCTCTAGCGTTAATCACACCAGCGCTCACACTATGTTTGTTAAAGAGCAGAAGCATTACGCCGATTCTGCCGGAACCAGCACAACCCAGCAGAGAGTGCGGGTGCAGACCCAGATTGAAGCAATCTCAATTGGCAGCCATGGTTTTGAAGCGATGCGAACTCTTGCACAACCTGCCGGATATGGCTGGGAGTGGATGGATAACTCAATCTGGGATTGGGATAGTGAGATAGCAGAGCTTCCATCCCTTCTTGCAGAGAAAGTTGCCTCACCATCTGTTGAGCCTGGCAGATACGACTTACTGATTCATCCTTCAAATCTCTGGCTAACTATTCATGAATCAATTGGCCATGCCACTGAACTTGATAGAGCAATTGGATATGAAGCAAATTACGCTGGAACTTCTTTTGCAACCCCAGAGAAACTAGGCAACTTGAAATACGGCTCCCCTCTTATGAATGTCACTGGAGATCGAATCACTGAGCATGGTCTAAGCACCGTGGGCTTTGATGATGAAGGTGTTGCTGCTCAGAGCTGGGATATCGTGAAAGATGGAATTCTGGTTGGTTATCAATTAGATCGCAGAATTGCTGCTGCTGTTAATAAGGAGCGCAGCAATGGCTGCGCCTATGCAGATTCACCATCTCATGTGCCGATCCAGAGAATGCCTAATGTCTCACTAAAAGCTGATCCAAATGGCCCTGATCTAAAGGGATTAATCGAATCAATCGATGATGGCATCTTCATCCTCGGTGATAAGTCCTGGTCAATTGATATGCAGCGCTATAACTTCCAATTCACTGGCCAACGCTTTCATCGCATTAAAGGCGGAAAGATTGTGGGTCAACTAAAAGATGTGGCCTATCAGGCAACCACCACCGATTTCTGGGGGGCGATGAAGAAAGTTGGCGGCCCATCAACTTATGTTCTAGGTGGCGCATTCAATTGTGGAAAGGCGCAACCAGGACAAGTTGCAGCCGTTAGCCATGGCTGCCCAGCAGCTGTCTTTGAGAAGATAAACATCCTAAATACCGTATCTGAGGTGGGCAAATGATCTCTGCTCAAGATTTAGTCGAAAAGATTCTTGCCAAGGCAAAAAGTGATGATTGCATTGTTTTGGTAAGGGATAAGACTCAAGCCAATCTTCGCTGGGCCAGTAGCACGCTAACTACCAATGGCGTAATTGCTACCAGATCAGTCACTGTCATTGCCTTTATTGCTACCGGATCATCAATGGCATCAGGCGGGGTTACTAGAACAAGTGTTGAAGAGGGAGATATCGATTCAATACTTGCTGAAGCTCTCGCTGCTGCTAAGGCATCAGGTGAGGCAGATGATTACGCCCCACTTGCGAAAGATGTTAGCTATGGAAACTGGAGTGATAAACACAATCCAACTGGTCCAGAGGTATTTTCTAAATTTGCTCCAGATCTAGGCTCAATGATGCAGGCTTCAAAGTCAGATGGCATTGAATTATTTGGATATGCCGAACATACCCATGAGAGCATCTGGGTTGGTTCCAAAGGCGGAATGAGACTTCGTTATGACTCACCTGTTGGAAGAGTTGAGATGACTGGAAAGTCTCATGGCCGCTCAAGATCTACCTGGTCAGGTGTTGAAACTCATGATTTCAAAGATGTATCAATTGAAAGCATTGATAGGCAGATTCGTCAGAGGCTTAACTGGCAGGAGCGCAAAGTTGATCTTCCAGCTGGGCGATATACCAGCATCACTCCATCAGGCGCGGTAGCTGATCTCTTCACCTACATGATGTGGGTTTCAAGCGGCCGTGATGCATTTGAAGGACAGAGCGTTTTTTCTAAAAAAGGTGGCGGAACCAGAGTTGGTGAGAAGCTATCTAATAAGAGCCTGCAGCTTTATAGCGATCCAAAAGATCAACAGCTACCTGGATCTCCTTTTATCTCTGCAGCAGTTAGCTCGCCATTTACCTCAGTCTTTGATAACGGGCAGGAGGCAAAGAGAGTTGATTGGGTTAAAGATGGAGTTCTTACCTCACTCTTGCAAACCAGAGCCAGCTCTAAATTAACTTCTCTGCCCTACACCCCCATGGGCGATAACTTGATTATGAAAGTTGATGGAGCAAGTGGAAATCTCGAGGACCTAATCAAGACCGTTGATAACGGCCTTCTTCTCACCACCCTCTGGTATATCAGAATGGTTGATCCCAATACTTTATTGCTAACTGGGCTGACCAGGGATGGGGTCTATCACGTAAAAGGCGGCGAAGTTGTAGGAGCTACCAATAACTTTAGATGGAATGACTCTCCAGTCAGCGCGCTATCTCGAATAGCTCAAGCATCTGAGAGCGCTTGGACCCAACCAAGAGAGTGGGCTGGAGATATAACAAGTATGAAAGCTCCAGCACTTGTAATCAATGACTTTAATATGTCGACTGTTAGCCCTGGAAGCTAGAGCTTAATAACCATCTAGAGCGAGGTTTACCAAGCGATCTGCCGCATGATTTTCTTCCCTTGGAATCCAGGTGAAGGTGATTAACTCAAGAGAGTGAATCTTCTTTGCCTCCATTGCAAGCTTTGCTAGTGGAATATTTTTAATCTTCCATCGCCCGCTCATCTGCTCCACAACCAACTTACTATCTAGGCGAGCCTCAATCTGAGCTGCGGGATCGATCTTATTGGCTGCTCTTATCCCAGCGATTAGCCCCTGATACTCAGCGACGTTATTTGTGGCTATTCCTATTTTCTCTGCAATCTCAATCAAGACTTTATCGCCCTCACAGACTAGCGCTCCGTAGGCAGCTTGTCCTGGATTTCCCCTTGAGCCACCATCTGCATAAATTATTAACTGTCTTGCCATTTAAGTAATCCTTATGAGAATTCTGCGGCACTCTTCACAGCGTACTAATTCATCAATTGCTAGTGAATTGATCCTGGTTAGCTCTGCTGCGCTCATAGTTAAGTGGCAGCCCTGGCACTTTCCATCAGAGAGGCGAACTGCTGCAAGACCATCACTTGTTGATCTAATTTTCTCATAGAGCGATAGGAGTTCTGCCTCAATCTCTTTAGCTAAAGCATCTCGATCTGATTTTGTAGCGCTCATCGCTTGGCTGATCTGCTCAAGTGCTTGATCACGATCTTTTGTTATTGCATCAACTTCAATTGCTAACTCATCACGTCGCTTTGATAGCTCAGCGATTCTGCTATCAAGGCCTTCTAGGCGCACCATAACTTCAAGTTCAATATCTTCTAGCTCTGCTCGTCTCTTATTGAGTGACTCCAATTCATGTTGAGTCTGCTCCAGCTCTTTTGGGGTTCCAAGACCTGATGCCAGGCGCTTTTCATCTTTTTCAATGCGAGATAAAACCTGCTCCACATCGACCTCTGATTTTGATAGCTCATGCTTGATATCACTTCGCTCAGTGCTGGCAGCAACTGCTAAGTCCCTTGCGCTGGCAAACTCCAGGCGCTTTTCATCAAGGAGCTTTGAGAGAGGCAGATTATTAGCTTTGTGTTCGAGTTGCATGAGAGAAGAATCGAGATCTTGGAGCGCAAGGAGGCGCTCTTGGGATAATTTCTCAGCTTTCATCACTTCCCCACTTTAGGCTAAGAGTGGAGAGTATCTATAACTAGCACTCTATTCTTTGTTGAATTACGCTTATCTCCTAATGAGAAAAGGAATCACGGCGCTAGTTTCTCTCGTTCTTGCCCTCTGTCTTCTTCCTGCCTCAACATCAGTTGCGGCAACTCCAAAAGCGGGCGCAAAATGCGCAAAGTTGAAACAAGTTCAGGTTTATAAGGGGCTGCGATATACCTGCATGAAATCTGGTGGAAAATTAATATGGAGCAAAGGAGTCAAAGTCGCAACCCCGACTCCGACTCCTACACCGACTCCAACTCCTACACCGACTCCGACTTCTACACCGACTCCAACTCCTACACCGACTCCTACTCCTACTCCTACTCCTACACCTACACCTACACCTACACCGACTCCGACTCCAACTCCTACACCTACACCTACTCCTACTCCAACGCCAACGCCAACTCCCACACCTACACCTACACCTACACCTACTCCAACGCCAACACCTTCAAAAGTTGGTTACACAATGGATCAAGTCAAAGCCAACAACACAAGTTCTAGCTGTTGGACGGTAATCAATGACAATGTCTACAACTTAACCGCTTGGATTTCCTCCCACCCTGGAGGAGCGGGGGCAATAAGAGGCTTATGTGGCGTTGATGGCACCTCGACATTTAGAGGCAGGCATGGCACCGGAGGTTCGCCATCTGCTACTTTAGCAAATTACCTTCTTGGACCCCTATCAAAGTAAGTTTGCTTAGTCTTTCAAAGACTCAATATTTAACTTTATCATCTTAAGCAGTAATTTCTCATCGACCTTCCAATCAACGGGGACTTGGACTGTCTTCTTATTTACTTTGTAGCCCTCTAAATCCTGCTTCATCGCTGACAAAACCTTTGGATTCCAGGGCGCTATAAGTATGTGGTTTTTAAGTATTGATGCTCCAAATAAATACTCATTACCCAATTTCAACATTGGTTGATTCCAAGCAATTACGAGCTCCGATTTTGGATATTTCTTCTTAATAACTCGAAATATCTTTTTGATGGTTTTGCTTTTCACATCATTGTGGCTCTCTAGATATCCCTCTAGATCATTAAAACGCTTAGAGCTCTTTGAGCCCCTGGAATACATCACTAGGGCATTGGCATGAGCCTGGCTAAAGCCATGTTCTTCTCTTAAGTGCGAGATCTGCTGCGGGTATTTAAGATCAGAAATATCTTTCATGACAGCAAACCAATAACGCATTGGTTGGCCATACTTTGCTTCTATTTTTGGAAAGTGGGCCTGGCGACTACCTTTATCTTTTACTGCCACTATTTTTTAGCGGGGCCCTGCAGCTCTATGACCGCAACCTTGAGGCTTACTACAGCAGCAGGTGCAATTACCACTTGGACAGCCACAAGGGCATCTGAAATCTTGGCTGGCCTCGCTCATCAAACTAATCCTTATCTATCAAGCTGGTAAATGCCCAGCCCCAAGCAAGGCAGAATAGAAAAACTCCAAGAATATAAAGTAAGTCGCTCATGCCCAGATACTACTTTGTAAACCGGATAAGGGAAGGATGTCTAATCAATAAATGAGTGACTGGTGGGCGCTGAGGGTTTTGAACCCCCGACCTACTCGGTGTAAACGAGCCGCTCTACCGCTGAGCTAAGCGCCCTGTCGAAATACTTGCGCAGTCTATAACGAGGCTAGCGCGCTTCTGTAATCCTCGATTTTTCTCGCCTCAGCAGGGCTATTTACTACGCTCCAGCGCACAATTCCTGCCTTATCGATAATAAATGTGCCGCGTAGCGCAAGACCGCGATCTTCATTAAATACGCCATATTTCTTCGCAACTGCGCCATGGGGCCAGAAGTCAGAGAGCAGTGGGAAGTTATAGCCCTCCTTCTCTGCAAAGACTTTCTGGGTAAACATCGCATCACATGAGATTGCAAGGAGTTCGATTTTTTCATTTTGGAAAGCCGATAGATCATCTCTTAGCGCGCAGAGCTCTCCGGTGCAGGTTCCAGTGAAGGCAAAAGGAAAGAAGACTAGAACCACATTTTTCGTGCCTCTATATGAGGAGAGTGAAACTTTCTCTCCAAATTGATTTACCAATTCAAAATCAGGTGCAAGATCTCCAGTTTTTATTGACATTATTTTCTTCCACTCTTTCTCGCAACCAATCTAGTTGCAGTCCAATCCTTAGATGCAGGAATCGTTGAGGTGAGACTTAAGCCTGCAGTCTGGGCAGCATCTTGAATATCACTTGGCTCAACATGTCCTGGCCTTGAAACCTTTGGTGTTAGAAGCCAGATCGGACCTGATTCACTTAAGTAGGTAAGGCAGTCAACTAGCTCATCGATTAGATCGCCATCATCTTCGCGCCACCAGGTAATAACGGCATCTACTACCTCTTGAGAATTCTCATCAAGAAAATCACTTCCGGAAGTAGTTGAGATCTCGCTACGAATTGTTTCATCGCAATCACTTCCAAAGCCTCGCTCTAACACGAGATAACCGCTCTGGATTCCCATTCGGGATGCCAGTTGCCCTGGCCCCACCGGGGTGCTCAATGCCTTCTCCTTAACATTCTTAGCTCGCTCAAAAGTTGAGCCTTATGGGCTAAGTCCACACTCTTAAGGGCTAGAAAGCAACTTGGTAAAAGGGGCAAACTCACACTCCTTGGATTTCACTCAAAGCGCCATTTAAGGCAAAGATAGCCCTGTGAGCCCAGGCCCAGAGAATATGAATAATCTCCAAGACCTCCATGTGGATCAGCTAATCGATGCCAATCCCGATGAGACCGCCGAATGGCACCAGAGCCTTGATTCCTTAATTAAATATGCCGGACCAGCGCGGGCTCGCTACCTGATGCTCTCACTTATTAAACGTGCTCATGAGGCAAATATTCAACTTCCAAATCTGCGTCTTACCGATTACATGAACACCATTCCACCTGAGAGTGAACCGCAATTTCCTGGTGATGAATTTCTAGAGCGAAGAATTCGGGCATACATCAGATGGAATGCAGCGATCATGGTCCATCGCGCCCAGCGCCCTGGAGTTGGTGTTGGTGGACACATTTCAACTTTTGCATCATCTGCTGCGTTATATGAAGTTGGTTTTAATCACTTCTTTAAGGGAAAAGATCATCCAGGCGGCGGAGATCAGATATTTTTCCAAGGACATGCATCACCTGGAATGTATGCCAGAGCATTTCTTGAAGGACGCTTAAGCGAGCACCAATTAGATGGATTTAGACAAGAGCTCTCACACTCAGGTGGCGGACTCTCCTCCTATCCACATCCAAGACTTATGCCAGAGTTCTGGGAGTTTCCAACTGTCTCTATGGGACTTGGTCCGATTAATTCAATTTATCAGGCCCGTTTTAATCGCTATCTTCATAACCGCGGAATTAAAGATACCTCGGGCCAACACGTCTGGGCATTTCTTGGCGATGGCGAGATGGATGAACCAGAGAGCGTTTCAGCTCTGACTCTTGCTGCTAGAGAAAACCTAGATAACTTAACCTTTGTTGTTAATTGCAATCTACAGAGACTTGATGGACCGGTACGTGGCAATGGGAAGATTATCCAAGAACTTGAAGCCCTATTCACTGGCGCCGGATGGAATGTAATCAAAGTAGTTTGGGGAAGAGAGTGGGATCCACTCTTTGCAATGGATAAAGAAGGCGCGCTAGTTGAGCTGATGAATAAGACGCCGGATGGAGATTTCCAAACTTATAAGGCAGAAAGCGGAGCCTTTGTGAGAGAGAATTTCTTTAATCGTGATCCAAGAACAGCTGCGATGGTGGCTAATTGGAGTGATGATGATATTTGGAATCTGAAGCGCGGCGGCCATGATTATCAGAAGCTCTACGCTGCTTATCAATCAGCGATGAACCATAAAGGCCAGCCCACTGTAATTCTTGCTAAAACCATTAAGGGCTGGACTTTGGGATCACATTTTGAGGGTCGAAATGCTACCCATCAGATGAAGAAGTTAAAGCTTGAAGATCTTAAAGCGCTAAGAGATCGTCTCTATCTAGAAATAGATGATGAGAAATTAGATGAAAAACTTCCACCATATTTTCATCCCGGAAAAGAATCTCCAGAATTCCAATACATGATGGA
>SXMA01000055.1 GCA_005777515.1 Actinomycetota bacterium
AGGTGTAGACGGTTGTTGCGAGCATGGATACAAGTCCAAAGGAGAGGATGTTGTAGACCGTGCTCCACTGAGATGCGTCTAGTTGCATTTCTATAAGCCTCCGTGGGCAATTAGGTTTGCTCGACTCAATTAGGGCCGAGCGATCGCGCCTTCCGTAGACCCATATGAAGTCTCGGGTGGTGCGACTAGACGAAAGGGTGCTCTCTACTCACTGGTAATTCAAGCCACTTCTTCGGCAATTCTTGAGAAATATAAACTTTTTTTCAGGGCAAAACGGACATTTTTTTGGGAGAAGAGGGGAGACTTCAGGTGAAGATAAGGAGACAATCCTTATTGATAAGCACCTTTAGACTTGCCGCTATGGCCAAAATGGATAGTTCAGCTCCAATTGGCATCTTTGATTCTGGCCTTGGCGGCCTAACAGTGGCTAGGGCAGTAATCGATCAACTGCCTAATGAGGCCCTGATTTATTTTGGTGATACCGCTCGCGGCCCCTATGGACCAAGGCCACTTGCTGAGGTTCGCTCCTTTGCCCTAGAAATTATGGACTCTCTTGTTAAGGCCGGAGTCAAGGCAATTCTTATCGCTTGTAATACTGCAAGTGCTGCGATGCTAAGAGATGCCAGAGAGCGCTACTCAATTCCAGTTATTGAAGTGATTCAACCTGCAGTTCGAAGAGCTGTTGCTGCCAGCAAGAGCGGCAAGGTTGGAGTTATTGGAACCCAGACCACAATAGATTCCAAGGCTTATAACGATGCTTTTGCCGCAGCCCCACACCTTGAGCTAACAGCACTTGCCTGCCCAAAATTTGTCTCATTCGTTGAAAGCGGAATGACCTCAGGAGATGAGGTAACAAAGGTTGCCCAGGAATATCTAGCCCCGCTAAAGGCAGCTGGGGTTGATACCTTGGTTTTAGGTTGCACCCATTACCCGCTACTTACCGGAGTTATCTCCTATGTGATGGGCAGTGAGGTCAACTTGGTATCGAGTGCGGAGGAGACTGCAAAGGAGCTCTACAAAGTCTTGGTAGAAAATTCACTTCTAAGAGTTGAGAAGAGCGCGCCAAGTCATCAATTCATTTCAAGTGGCGACACCGATACCTTTGCCCATCTAGCACGACGCTTTCTTGGCCCTGAAGTTAACTTTGTTAAGGGTCAGATTTAATTTAATTGAATGGAGAGTATTTAAGTGTCCCAGGTAAAACGCAGCGATAAGCGCAGCCCAGAGCAACTTCGACCAATTACCTTTGAGCGTAATTGGCTCAATAATGCGGAAGGCTCTGTACTAGTGTCATTTGGTAATACTCGAGTTCTTTGCGTCGCCTCATTTACCCCAGGAGTTCCTCGTTGGTTGGTGGGGAGTGGAAAAGGCTGGGTGACTAGCGAATATGCGATGTTGCCAAGGGCCACACATAGCCGATCAGATCGCGAGAGTGTTAAGGGAAAATTGGGCGGTAGAACTCAAGAGATCTCAAGATTAATTGGTAGATCACTTCGCGCCATTGTTGATTTCAAAGCTTTAGGTGAGAACACAATTGTTTTGGATTGCGACGTTCTTCAAGCAGATGGCGGAACTAGAACAGCGGCAATTACTGGGGCATATGTTGCGCTAAGTGATGCAATTTCTTGGGCGATGAAAGCCGGACATATCACTGGCAAATCGCCACTCATCGGATCAGTTGCGGCAGTTAGTGTGGGAATCATCGATGGTGAGCCAATGATTGATCTCTGCTATGAAGAAGATGTTAGGGCCCAGACTGATATGAATATTGTCTGCACTGGTGAGGGAAAATATATTGAAGTTCAAGGAACAGCAGAGGGCGAGCCCTTTGATAGAGCGCTGCTTGATAAGTTATTAGATCTTGGAGCAAATGGCTGCAAGCAGATTGCATCGCTTCAGGCTCAAGCGCTAGCAAGATAGAAATTAATGTCGAAAGAGAAAAAGACTCTAGTACTTGCAACTAGAAATAAAGGCAAAGTTTTAGAGGTGGAGCGGATGCTAAAGATTCACGCTCCAGAGATTTCACTTATCTCTATGGCAGAGCTAGATATTGGCGATATTGAAGAGACAGGAAAAAGTTTTGAGGAGAACGCTCTTCTAAAAGCGCGCACAGTTACCCAGATCTCTGGCCTTGCTGCCTTAGCTGATGACAGCGGGCTAGCAATAGATAGCCTTAACGGCGAACCTGGAATTTACTCGGCTCGCTATAGTGGAGTACATGGCGATGATGCAGCAAACAATGCCAAAGTACTAAAGCTTATGGCGGGGATAACTAAGCGATCAGCATCATTTATTGCAGTATTGGCACTTACCAGACCCGATGGGCAGAGCATTATTTCAAGGGGTGAGCTCTTGGGTCAGATAATTGATAGCCCTAAAGGAGATCAAGGTTTTGGCTATGACCCAATATTTCAACCAACGGGCTATAACATCACGACTGCGCAGATGAGCCCTGAAGTGAAGGATTCAATTAGCCATAGAGGCAAAGCTTTAGCGCAAATAGCCCCAAAAATTTCACCTTTTCTCTCCCTTTCATAACCGTTGAAAGTGCACACTCGCAGGTAGGCTTGGGATAGAAAAGCGCGCTCCTAGTTAGATTACTAAGAGCAAGTGCCCAAAGTCTTAGAGCGAAGGAGTAATAGTGGCGGCAAAGAAGAAAGCTTCTGCAAAGCGGCGCGTTAAGAAAGCCCCTGCAAAGCGCCCAGCTAAGAAAGCTGCGAAGAGAGTTGTTAAGAAAGCAAGTAAGCGTGCGCCTAAGAAAGCCGCAGCTAAGCGCCCTGCAAAGAGAAGTGCGAAGAAGGCAAGCTCAAGAAATGATCTTTCAAAGATTGTAATTCCACCTGTTCCAACAAGAGGTGCAACTTCAGTTTCATCAACACCGGCTCCAGCAAAGAGCGCAAGCGCTCCTGCTGCGCAAGCTCCGGCTAAGAAATCAAATAGCGTTCTATTTCTAGTTATTGCAGGAGTTGTCCTTCTAGCAATTTTTGCACTCACTAACTCATCAAGTGATGATGATGACGCAATGCCAACTCCAACAGAGACAGTTTCTGAGGAGCCAAGTGCTGAACCATCAGAGAGTGAAAGTGAAGAGCCTGCAATTACAGCTTACGAAGCTCCTACTGGCTTTGTTGCGATTAGAAATGCATCTGGGGGAGTAACACTTCGCTGGAAGGCACCTGCTGCAAGTGATGGATTAACTGGTTATGCCGTATCTGTCTCCTATAACGCCGTTGACTTTGTTGAAGTTTCAACAGTTGGAGCAGATCAGCTCTCATTTGATATCGCACTTGCAAGTGATGAAGGCGGAACTCAGTTCCTGCTGCAATCTGTCTATTCAGATGGAACAAAAGTTGATGCTGCTAAGTTCTCACTCAAGGGCAAGTATCAGAACTAATTAAATTACTAAAAGGGACCGCTTCTTGAAAAAAAGAGAGGCGGTCTTTTTATTTCTGTAAAACTTCGCGGATTGCAGAGACATAAGCATTAACTCCCGGTGGATTTAGATGAACTCCATCGGAGGCGAAGAACTCTGGATGATTTGCTGAGATGGAATCCCAATCAACCAAGATTGTATTGGGATATCGCGAGGTGACGCTCTTTATTAGTGCGTTATTTTCACCCTTCCAAGATCTTGGAACAGCGGTATTTACCACAATGATTTTTGGCTGATTCTTAACCACTTCCATTAGCTCCACAACATCACTCTCTACCAAGCGATTGTTATTTCCTAAATTTAGTACCACGGGGGAGGCTCCAACGAATTGCTGATCCGTTCTTGCAACTTCAATCAGCTCGCCAATTTGTCTGCCAACTCTGGCATTTATTAATTCAATTCGCTCAAATTGAGCTAGAACGTTTCTGATGCCAAGAATTACCGAATCTCCTGTGACCCAGAGCCCGGGGCTATCAGAGTTGGTGATTACTTGATCAATAGGCTCTGCAACCTCGGCTGCTAATTTCTCTTGTGCTGCAATTTCATCAGCCTTTCTTATTCCGTCATTTGCAACCAGAGTCGTTGCGCCAAGTAAAGCAACTACCGTTAATAGCGTTGAGAGTTTTTGTCTGATTCGCACTGCCTTGGTGCGATATTTCATGCCGCGGAACCATAGTTCGAAATATCCACGTCTTACTGGTATCTCGATATAGCGAAGAGAGATATCGGCAAGGGCAAATACAATCAATACTCTTAAGGCATATAGAGCCCAATCATCTCCAACTAAATCAAGTGATGGCCTGGTTAATTGAAAGACAATCCAGTGCCAGAGATAGATTCCATAGGATCTCTCACCAATCCAAATCAGCGCCTTAGTGCTCAGTATCGGTGCAAATCTAGAGGCAGGGTGAACAACTGAGATTAGCGTGGCACATCCAAATAGTGCAGAGAGTGGAAATGCGATTCGATAGAGCGTTGGATCACTTTCATTGATGAAGAGAAATGTTCCAAGTAATCCAAGTAAACCAACTACCCCAATTAGATCTATGAAGTCTTGAGCTCTCTTGCTTATCTCTCTGGTGAGATTTGCTGGTTTCCAACTGACCGCCAAAGCAGATCCAAGAAATAATCCAATGGAGTGGGTATCAGTGCCAAAGTAGACATGGCTAATTGCTGATGCCTTAGTATCGATCTGCACTGAGTAGGCAAAGAGAGCAACCCCTGATGCAATTGCGATTGCAAGGGCGACAATTGAAACTCTCTTTTTGCCGAAGTACTTCAAGATAAAAAGTAGGACTAGTGGCCAGATTAGATAAAACTGTGCTTCGACTGCTAGCGACCAGGTGTGCTGCAATAAAGGAGGGCGGCCAATGCTTTCAAAATAATCTTGCTGCCTTGCAACCAGAGCCCAGTTCATCGAACCAGATAAGACATATCCCATATCAGAGACGAATCTTCTAACTGTCTCTGGAGCATAAACGCCGATAAAGAGCAGCGTGAAGATAATCATGGCAACCAGAGCCGGAACTAATCTTCTTATGCGACTTAAATAAAAGGCTTTTAGGTCAAGGGTGCCCGATCTATCAATCGAGTCAAGAATAAGTCCAGTTATAACATAACCTGAGATTACAAAGAAAAGATCAACTCCAAGAAAACCCCCTGGAATCCAATCAATGCCTAGGTGATAGAGCAGAACTGCTAGAACTGCAACGGCGCGAAGGCCATCAACTGAGTGGATGTAGCGAGCGCTAGAGGACATCACCGACGTTTCTTAGTTGCGCTCTTCTTACTTGGAGCTTTCTTTGCTGAACTCTTGGCTTCACCATTTTTCGCAGCGCTAATCTTTGCTGCCACCTTGGCATCCGCACTTGGTGTGCCATCTGCAGAAATTGCAGAGACAACCTGCTTTTGCAGCTCTGCTAGTCGATTAAATGCGCTCTCCAGCCTCTGCCTAGATTGAGAAATTGCATTTTCGGCTGAATCAAGTGATTGACTCTGAATTCGATAGAGACGCTCTGCCTCTGAGATAACTCCAGCAAGCCAGTTTCTATACTCTGAAACTTCAGTGCTTGCCTCAAGGATTAAGCGATCTGCCTCTCTCTTGGCAGTAGCTGTGATTGCCCCGCCTTCGCGCTTCTTGCTCGTAAGAAGATCTTCTGCTTCAGAAGTTGCTTGTGAGAGAATATCCGAGGCATCACTCTCTGCTGCTTCAATGTATTTACGACCGCGCGACTCGGCTTGAGAGAGAAGTGATTTAGCTTTTGCTTCAGCTTGTTCTAAGGTTGAACTTGCTAGTTTCTTACTCTCGTTTAAGACTTTCTCAGCACTGGAGTTTGCTTTAGCTTCGCGCTGTTGAGCGGTGCGAATAATCGACATCGCAGTCTCGGTTGCCAGAATTTCAAACTCTTCCTTGCTTAGCCCTGTGATGTCGCGGCGGGAACGAAGATCGTTCAACTGGGATTCAAGTTCA
>SXMA01000056.1 GCA_005777515.1 Actinomycetota bacterium
GCATGAGCTAGATCTCTTGCCACAACCATAGTTCCGCTTAAGGATAGCCGGGTCTTTACTGGGTGCTTTGAAAGCTCAGCCAAGATCTGGGCCATGCTTTGGTTTAGATCAATATTTACTACGCTCTCATCTAAATGATCACCTGTCGTCTCTGGCAGGAAGTGTGCTGGGTCGCGCTCCAAAACTTCAATAAATACGCCATCTTTAGTGATCTTGGCCTTGGCCTGGCGATCTGCTGAGCACGAGACTGCAATCGAAATAGGAAGTGAGGCGCCATGTCTTGGAAGGCGAATCACTCTTACATCATGGCAGAAGTATTTGCCGCCAAATTGTGCGCCGATTCCTAGTTTCTGGGTGAGAGCTAAAACTTCTTTTTCAAGTGCTAGGTCTCTAAAGGCTCTACCAGTTTTGGCATCTCCTGTTGTAGGCAGTGAATCCAAATACTTAGTTGAGGCAAGCTTTGCGGTCTTTGCCGTGAACTCCGCTGATGTTCCACCAATAACAATGGCCAGGTGATAGGGCGGGCAAGCAGCAGTTCCAAGAGAGCGTAGCTTCTCCTCAAGCCAAGTTATGAAAGATGTTGGATTTAGGATCGCCTTAGTCTCTTGATAGAGGAAAGACTTATTAGCACTTCCGCCACCTTTAGCAATAAAGAGGAAGTTATATTCCTGCGCATTCTTATAATCAGAGTAGATCTCAACTTGAGCAGGCAAGTTATTGCCAGTGTTCTTCTCCTCCCAGGTTGTGACAGGTGCTAATTGGGAGTAGCGCAGATTTAGCTTGGTGAATGCATCATAGATACCCCTAGATATTGTTACTTCATCTTGCTCTGAGGTGAGAACTTGCTGGCCTTTTTTTCCCATGACAATTGCAGTTCCGGTGTCTTGGCACATCGGAAGAATTCCACCAGCTGCGATATTGGCATTTTTGAGTAGGTCTAGCGCAACAAAGCGATCATTGGCTGAGCTTTCAGGATCTTTGAGAATATCGGCTAGCTGCTGCAAGTGTTCGCTACGTAGATAATGCGAGATATCGTGGAGGGCAACCTCAGTTAAATTTCTAATTGCCTCAGGAGATACTTTTAGGAAAGTCTTTCCATCGCCTTGAAAGGTTGAGACGCCATCACTTGAAATGAGGCGATATTGCGTGGTATCTGGCCCAACCGGAAGTAAATCTTCGTAGATAAATTCCGGCATGACTTACTCAGCTTCTACTTGAGATTTTGCAGCTTCTAGTTTTGCGCGTGCGCCATCGAGCCACTGCTGACAAATTGCTGCAAGCTCCTCGCCGCGCTCCCAGAGTTTTAAAGATTCTTCAAGGCCAACCCCGCCAGCTTCCAGGGTTGCTACAACGCTTGCTAGCTCATCTCGAGCTTGCTCATAACTTAGCTGGGCCATATTCGTAATCTACTCGCTTTTACTATCTTCTTGGCTTCCAAGAGCTGTCGCAAGGGCCACACCTTTAGCCATAAGTAATTGAATCTTCTCACCTGGGGCAAGTGATGCTGGGTCTTTGACAATAACTCCATCACCTTTTTGCACTACGGAATAACCACGATCAAGGGTGGCCTGCGGGGAGAGGGTTCTAACTCTGGCAGCAATATGAGTGACTTCATCAAAGGCTCTAAGAAGCTTGGAATTCATACTCATAAATGAGCGCGATATAAAGCCTAAAATTATCTCCTGCCTTGAGGTGACCATAATTAGCGGGTCCTTCATAACAGGCCTTTGGATTAAGTTAACAATCTTGGTCATTTCAAGAATTACTAAGTCATTAATCTTTCTATCAGAGCGATCTCTTAGATTCTTGATTTTGCTTACCTCTTCTTGAAAATCAGGGACAACTAATTTTGCTGCATCAGTAGGGGTTGAGGCGCGAACATCTGCTACCAAATCAAGAAGCGGAGTATCTTGCTCATGGCCAATGGCGCTGACAATTGGTTTTTTGCATGCGGCTGCAAGCCTTACCATCCCTTCATCCGAGAAGGCAAGCAGGTCCTCAAATGAGCCGCCGCCTCTAGTGATGATGATGACATCAACTTCTGGATCGTTATCAAGCTCTCGCAAGGCAGCTGATACTTGAATAACAGCATCAGCTCCTTGAACCGCTACCTCCCTAGTTTCAAAGCGCACCGCGGGCCATCTTCTGCGGGCATTCTCCTTAACATCTTTTTCAGCAGCGCTAGCCCGGCCACAGATAAGTCCAATTTTATTTGGTAGAAATGGGAGCGGCTTTTTTCGCTCAAGTGCAAATAGCCCCTCTGCTGCGAGGACTTTTTTAAGTGCTTCAAGGCGAGCAAGTAATTCACCAAGACCAACTTGGCGGATTTCTTTAGCGTTAAGTGAGAGACGGCCAGTTGGGGTATAGAAATTAACTTTTGAATTAATTACAACTCGAGCATTTTCACTAAGAGGCGCTACTGCTTTAAAAACCGATCTTGGGCAGGTGACCTCCAAATACATATCAACGCTTGGATCTCTCAGCCTGATATAAACCATTCCAGAGCCAGCTCGATCATTTAATTGCGCAATCTCTCCTTCAACCCAAACCTGTCCCAAGCGATTTATATATTCGCTAATCGCCTCAGAGATAACCCTTACTGGGGCAGGCTTTTCACTTGAAGTTTCGAGCATTGGGTAATGCTAATAGGATAGGGCTATGGCTAAACGAGTCCTTCTTGCTGCGCCGCGTGGTTATTGCGCAGGAGTTGATCGAGCGGTAGTAACTGTTGAGAAGGCCCTTGATCTCTATGGCGCCCCGGTCTATGTCAGAAAACAGATTGTTCACAACATTCATGTGGTTTCATCGCTTGAGAAAAAAGGTGCGATATTTGTTGATGAGACCGACCAGGTCCCAGAGGGCTCAATTGTTATCTTCTCTGCCCATGGCGTCTCACCTCAGGTTCACAAAGAGGCAGCGCAGCGAAATCTAAAAACTATTGATGCCACCTGCCCCCTGGTTACTAAAGTTCATCAAGAGGCGCGCCGTTTTGCCAAAGATGATCTCCAGATTCTTCTCATTGGCCATGAGGGACATGAAGAAGTTGAAGGAACAGCAGGTGAGGCCCCAGATCATGTGAAATTAGTTGATGGCCTAGATGGCGCAAGAAGCGTTGAGATTGATCCAAATAAAGGAGTTGCTTGGCTCTCCCAGACCACACTCAGCGTTGATGAAACGCTAGATGCCGTTGCAATTCTTAAGGAGCGCTTTCCAAAGCTGCAAGATCCACCATCTGATGACATCTGTTATGCCACACAGAATCGCCAAGTCGCTATTAAGCAGATCGCGCCTCAAGCTGATCTTGTTCTAGTGGTTGGTTCGAAGAACTCTTCAAACTCAGTGCGCTTAGTTGAAGTTGCTCTGGAATATGGCGCAAAGGCTGGATATCTAATTGA
>SXMA01000057.1 GCA_005777515.1 Actinomycetota bacterium
GCGCTTAATGAGTGGAGTGAATTAGTAAAAAGCGCCAAGGCATATCAAGACTCTGGGCTTATTGAAGTAATTGGTATTTGGTCGCACTTTGCAAGAGCCGATGAGGCAGGACATGAATTCAACAAAAAGCAATTAGAGAACTTTAAAAGCGCAGTAGCAGAAGCAAAGGGCGTTGGGATTACTCCGCAGGTAATTCACTTGAGCAACTCAGCAGCTGCCATCAATGATGCTGATTCACATTTCGATCTACTTCGTTTAGGTATTGCAATCTATGGACTCTCACCAGATTTTTCACATATGGGAAGTTCTGAAAAACTAAATCTCAAACCTGCGATGAGTATCCGCGCCAGAATTCATTTAGTCAAAGATGTCCCAGCGGGCTCTCAGGTTGGTTATGGAGGAAGTGCTATAACAAAAGTTGATACCAAACTTGGCGTAATTGCAATGGGTTATTCGGATGGAATTCCAAGAAATGCAAATAGTGATGCTGGAGTACTGGTAGGTAATATGCAAGCACCAATTATTGGGCGAGTATCAATGGATCAATTTGTGGTTGATTTGGGCAGAGATAGCTCGGCAAAGGCTGGAGATTGGGCATACGTTATTGGAAGTAATCCATCAGATAGTTATACTTCGGCAAGTTCTTACACCGCCGATTCG
The DNA here is from genome assembly GCA_005777515.1 of Actinomycetota bacterium. Lineage (GTDB taxonomy): Bacteria > Actinomycetota > Actinomycetes > Nanopelagicales > Nanopelagicaceae > MAG-120802. The sequence continues at coordinate 661 of SXMA01000057.1, forward strand.
TGGGCTAGCGCTAGCGCAACGATAAATTATGAGATCGTTACGCGAATAGCAGCTAGAGTGAAGCGAATCTATCAAGGCTAAAGGAGGGCGCATGACAGACGGCGTTGTGCTCTCTGTTAATGATCTCTCAGTAAATTTTGGCGGCCTTAAAGCTCTAAATGGCGTCAACTTTGAATTAAGAAAGGGCGAAGTCCTAGGACTTATTGGCCCTAATGGCGCCGGAAAAACTACCGTCTTTAATGCGCTCTGCGGGATTGTCACTCCAGATTCAGGCTCTCTTTCTTTAAATGGTAAAGAAATTAAATGGCCTAAGCCTCATAAATTAGCGAAGTTAAAAATTGCTAGAACTTTGCAAGGTGTTGGACTCTTTCCAGATTTAACTGTCTATGACAATGTAATGATTGGCGCCAATAAATTTTCTGAAACAGGTTTACTTCGCGCAGCCTTTGGAACAAACCATAGAGATGAAAAACGCTTAAAGCAGCGGGCGCAAGCAGCTCTTGAGCGAGTCTATGTTGGCGCAGTTGCGGATAGAAGAGCAGATACTCTTGCCTATCCTGATACTAAGCGAGTTTCTATTGCTAGAGCGTTAGTAGCAGAGCCAGAAATATTATTACTAGATGAGCCTGCTGGAGGGCTAGGTCCACAAGATATTGAATGGCTCAATAGCCTTATTAATAATCTTAAGTCTCGCACCTCGATCATCATCGTTGAGCATCATATGGATGTTGTTATGTCAGTCTGTGATCGAATCTATGTTTTAAACTTTGGCGAAATAATCGCATCTGGAACACCAGCAGAGGTTAGAGATAATGAAGCAGTTATCCAGGCATATCTTGGAACTAAATCAAAGGCCAAGTCATGAGTGGATTGGTAGTTAATAGACTTAGCGTCTCCCATGGGGCAATTGAGGCGCTTCGTGCAGTTTCCTTTAGCGTTGAGGTTGGTCAACTTGCCGCAATTATTGGTTCAAATGGCGCAGGAAAGACGTCACTGCTTCGCGCCCTCTCTGGTCTAAATACTCAAACTTCAGGAAGTGCGCAGTGGAATGAGCGAGAAATCCTTGGGGCAAGGCCTGATGCGCTAGTAAGAAGAGGTATTAGCCATGTCTCTGAAGGTAAATCTGTAATTGCAGAGCTAAGCGTTAAAGAGAATTTGATCTTAGGTGGAATCTGGAGAAACAAAAAGAGTGATACCAGCGCAGCTATTGCAGAGGTAGTTGAGCTCTTTCCAGTTTTGGGACAGAGAATGAGCCAGAGCGCTGACTCTCTCTCAGGCGGTGAGCGACAGATGCTCGCAATTGGTAGAGCTTTAGTTTCAAGACCAAAATTATTACTACTCGATGAACCATCACTTGGACTTGCGCCACTTGTGATTGAACAGATTTTTGCAACGATTGATCAACTTCGAAAAAAACTTGGCTTAACTGTTGTTCTAGTTGAGCAGAATGCAATGAGTGCGTTAGAGATTGCTGATATCGGAATCATTATTAATCTTGGTGAAGTTGTTGCCTCCGGCAAAGCCAATGAGCTAATTGATGATCCCGCCCTACGAGCTGCTTACTTGGGATACTGATGCAAAAAGTTATTGAAACTCTATTAATCGGGCTATCAACGGGATCGATCTATGCCCTTATGTCTTTAGCACTTGTCTTAGTCTGGAGATCAACTCGGGTAGTTAACTTTGCGCAAGCAGGACAGGCGATGCTCTCTACCTATATTGGCTTTGAGATTGCATCTAGGTCTGAGATTTTCTGGTTAGGACTGGTCTTTGCAATTGCAGCAGGAGCGCTAGTTGGTGCAGGCGTTGATTACTTCTTTATGCGCGTGCTCTTCAAACATGCCACTTCAGGTCCTGCAGCAGTTGTTGCACCTGTCATTGCCACTCTAGGTTTACTTGGACTTATCAGAAGTATTGTCGGGCTAACTTGGGGCGGAGAATTTAAATCTATTGAAGC
>SXMA01000012.1 GCA_005777515.1 Actinomycetota bacterium
AAAAATTATTGGAACAGTTAGTGCTGCTGAATTTATCGTCGCAGTTTGTGCCAGCGTTGGTTTTCTTGCCAATATTTCTCGTCTTGATATTGATTGGTCGGCAGTTGGCGGCCTTGCTTTAGGTGGCGTTCTTATGGCGCCCATTGCGGCAAAATTAGTCTCCGTTGTCCCCCGAAGACCACTTGGAATAGCGGTAGCAACTGCAATTATTGTTATTAATGCTGTTCGCTTAGTTACTACTTAGCGGATTTGCTTCCATCTTTCTTAAGGTTTCGATACGCTCTTGAATCGGAGGATGGGTGGTGAATAATTTAGAAGCTGCTGAGGCATCAAGTGGAGATTCGATATAAAAGTGCGCTACAGCGCTGGATCGCGCCTCTACCACAGTGTTATCTCTAGCTAATACTTCAAGTGCTGATCTAAGCCCTGCTGGATTTCTTGTAAAAGAAACTGCTGTGGCATCAGCAAGTGATTCTCTGCGACGAGATATTGCTGACTTCAATAGCGTTGCTGCAATTGGAGCAAGAATCAGAGGAATAATTGCGAGAAATATTGGCATCTGATTCTGATGGCTCCTACTTCTTCCGCCACCAAACCAGAGCATCCGCATCAAAATGTCAGATATCAAAGCAATGATCCCTGCAGTTGTTGCAGCAACTGCTGAAACTAAAGTATCTCGATTAGCAACATGGGCCATCTCATGGGCTGTTACTCCTTGTAATTCATCGCGATCCATTGACTCTAGTAATCCAGTAGTAAAAGCAATGAGAGCATTCTCGGGATTTCGTCCAGTTGCAAAAGCGTTAGGAGCTGGGTCGTCAACGATTGCCACCTTAGGCATAGGAAGGCCAGAGGCAATCACAACTTCATTGACTACATTAAATAGATTTGGATTATCCTCATAGCTAATCACTTTCGCTCTAGTCATTTTTAATACTAATTTATCTGAAGCAAAATATGATCCCCAGACTGAGATCAAAGTGATTAGAACTGCAAGTGGTATTACTCCTGCGCCAGTTCCACCAAAGTAGGTGATCGCAACATAGGAGATACACCAGACCAAAACTGCCATGAAGAAGAGGAGAAAGAAGGTCCTTCGTTTATTTACTGATTCAAGTGCGCGAAAATCTGCCATTTACCTAGAACTTAACATTTGGAGCGTTTCGAACTGTTGGGTCATCAACTTCATAAAACTCTCGCTCCCCGACCTTAGCAAGGCCAGCAAATAGAGATGATGGAATCGTTTTAACTGCAGTATTAAGGCTTCTTACGGTGTCGTTATAGAACTGGCGAGCAAAGGAAACTTTATTCTCTGTAGTTGCTAGCTCTTCTTGAAGTTGGAGGAAGTTAGAAGAAGATTTCAAATCTGGATAAGCCTCAGCAACAGCTAATAATCCACGCAGGGCGTTAGTTAGAGCGCCATCTGCCGCAGCAACTGCTGGAAGGGTTGATGCAGTAGTTGATGCCGCTCTTGCTTGAACAACTCTCTCAAATACTTCCCGCTCCTGTGTGGCATATCCCTTTACTGTCTCTACAAGATTTGGGATTAGATCTGCTCTTCGTTTTAATTGAACTTCAATCTGTGAAAAGCCTTCATCAACTTGGATATTAAGGCGAATCAATTTGTTATATTGAATAATGGCAAAGACAACAAGGAAGAGAACTAGAGCTAGCGCAATTACGGTTATATCCATGGCTTAAATCTACTTAATTTTCTAAAACCTTGCTTGCCTACTTAATTTCAGTTTTATGGAAATTGAGCCAAGATTTGCTTGGCGTTGGGCCGCGCTGACCTTGATACCTTGAGCCATAGACAGCAGAACCATAAGGATGCTCAGCGGCAGATGAGAGTTTGATGAGACATAACTGACCAATCTTCATCCCGGGATATAGCTTGACTGGAAGGTTTGCCACGTTGGAAAGCTCAAGTGTTATATGACCACTAAATCCCGGATCGATAAAGCCTGCAGTTGAGTGGGTAAGTAAACCCAGGCGCCCTAAAGAGGATTTTCCTTCAAGTCTTCCGGCAATGTCATCTGGAAGAGTGATTACTTCATAGGTTGAAGCAAGGACAAACTCACCTGGATGGAGAATGAAGAAGTCGTCAGGAGCAACAGCGACCTCACGAGTTAGCTCTGATTGCTCCAGCGATGGGTCAATCACCTCATACTTATGGTTTTCAAAGACTCTAAAGAATCTATCAAGTCGAACATCAACACTTGATGGCTGAATCATCTTGGCCTCAAAGGGCTCAACCTGAACCCGGCCTGCCTTTATCTCTGCTGCAATATCGCGATCACTTAGTAGCATGGGCTCAATGCTATTGCTGCGGGCGTAGTGAAATGGCATCACGCCAGCTTCCCAAGCTGGCAGTGCGGGTTCGATTCCCGTCGCCCGCTCGTCGTATTGCGTAAGTTACTCACCAGTAGCATCATTGGGCCATGGGCCATTACATAGCTAATCTGCGAGATATCGAGTTCTGCCTCTTTGATCTACTAGATCGTGAATCAATTCTAGGCAAAGGTATTTACTCAGACCTTGATAAAGCAACCGCTATGGGGATGCTCGAGGAAGTTAAACGACTCTGTGAAGTGGATTTAGCAGAATCATTTATTGAAGGGGATCGCAACGGAACAGATTTCGATAAAGCAACAGGTGAAGTGAAGGTTCCTGCAAGTTTTAAAAAGTCTTATCGCGCATATGTTGATGGTGGTTGGGGCTTAATTGATGTTCCAACTGAATTAGGTGGAACACAGATTCCGCCGTCAATTCGTTGGGCAATTGCTGAAATGGTTCTTGGTTCAAACCCTGCAGTTCATATCTATGCCTCAGGTTTTGCTTTTGCTCAAGTTGCCCATGTTTTAGGTGATGAGAGACAGAAGAAGCTTGCAAAGATTATGGTTGAGAAAGAATGGGGAGCAACCATGATGCTCACAGAGCCTGATGCCGGCTCTGATGTTGGAGCAGGAAGATCAAAAGCTGTGAAACAAGCAGATGGCACATGGCATATAACTGGAACAAAGAGATTTATTACTTCAGGTGATGCAGATCTATTTGAAAACATTGTTCACTTTGTTCTTGCGCGTCCTGAGGGCGCTGGCCCTGGGACAAAAGGACTTTCTCTATTTTTGATTCCTAAATTTATGTTTGATTTTGAAACTGGGGCTCTCGGAAAACGTAATGGTGTTTATGTAACAAATGTTGAACATAAAATGGGCCTTAATGTTTCATCAACTTGCGAGATGAATCTAGGCGAGAAAGAGCCAGCAATTGGATATCTGCTTGGCGAAGTCCATGATGGAATTGCTCAGATGTTTAAAATCATTGAATTTGCCCGAATGATGGTCGGAACTAAGGCAATTTCAACGCTTTCCGCGGGTTATCAGCAGGCTCTGGCCTATGCAAAAACTAGAGTCCAAGGCGGGGATATGAAAGATATGGCCAATAAGGCAAGCCCTAGGGTCACTGTTATCCATCACCCTGATGTTAGAAGATCGCTAATGACACAGAAGGCCTATGCCGAAGGTATGCGGGCGCTAATTTTATACACCGCAACAATTCAAGATGAGGTACTTCTTGCCAGAGCTAACGGCAAATCAGAGGATGAAATTAAGGATTTAGAGCATCTAAATGATCTCTTGCTTCCAATTGTTAAAGGATATGGATCTGAGAGAGCTTGGACTCTGCTTGGAACCGAGTCGCTACAAACATTTGGTGGATCTGGATTCACCCAAGATTGGCCGCTAGAGCAATATGTCAGAGATGCCAAAATTGATACGCTCTATGAAGGAACAACCGCAATTCAAGGTTTGGATTTCTTCTTCCGTAAGATTATTAAAGACAATGGTCGCGCGCTGACAAAACTTTCTAAAGAGATCGGCAAAATTGCAGCAAGTGGTGGCAATAATGCTGAAGAGAAAGCATCTCTTGGAAAAGCCTTAGAGGAGATGCAGGCGATCATTGGTCTTCTTGTTACTCATGCTCTAGCTAGCCAAGAAAAACCTGATGAGATCTATAAGTGTGGACTAAATACCTCACGGCTATTGATGGCTGTTGGAGATGTAATAATTTCTTGGCTTCTACTTCGCCAAGCAGATATCGCAGCTTCTAAAATTGGCAGCGCTTCTGGCAAAGAGAAAGACTTCTATGAAGGAAAGATTGCCGCATCTAGATACTTCATTCACAACTTCTTGCCTCTAATTAGCGCAACAAGAGCGATAGTTGAGCGCGAAGATGGCGAAATCATGACAATTTCTGAAGGAGCCTTTTAGCCCTGTAAAGTACGCGAGTGCTATCAAAGCTTCGTGGCGAGATATACCTGCTATCTGGGGCCCTTCTCTTCTCCTTTAATGGCATCATTTCAAAGATTGTTCTCGTTGATGGCCTCTCGGCCTGGCGCCTGACTCAGATAAGAACCGGCGGGGCATTTGTAATCCTCTTTGCTATCTACTTCACTTTTAGAAGATCAGAGATGAAAGCCACCAAAAAAGAACTGCCTTGGTTAATTGCATTTGGAGTTGTAGGGGTAGCTCTGGTGCAAGCCTTTTACTTTGTAGCCATCGAAAGACTCTATGTTGGAGTGGCCTTATTAATTGAATTCACAGCTCCGATCTGGATTCTTTTATTTTTACGCTTTGTTTTAAAGAAACATGTTCCAAATTCTCTCTGGTATGCCATCTTGCTAAGTTTCACAGGGCTGCTTCTTATCACTCAGGTTTGGTCCGGTATCTCACTGGATAAAATTGGCCTCATTGCAGCCCTCCTTGATGCATTTGCACTCGCTGGATACTTTCTTATTGGAGATCGCTTAGGAAAGACGAAGACAAGTGCTGCAATCTCTGTTTGGGGTTTTGGAGTTTCAAGCGCCCTTCTCTTCTTTGTATTACCGGCTTGGCAATTCCCAGTTGAGGTCTTTAGTAAAGATATGGAGCTACTGGGTCGCTTTAGCCAATACAGCCTTCCTGGCTGGGTATTAATTTTATGGATTGTTGTTATGGGGACTATTGCGCCATATCTTCTTGTTGTCAGTGGCCTCAAAATTCTCTCCGCATCGACTGCGAGTATCTTTGGAATGATTGAACCAGTTCTAGCAGGAATATTTGCTTGGTGGTGGCTAAGTGAGAGTTTGAGTGGAATCCAATTGATCGGCAGCTTGGTTGTCCTACTCGGTATATTTGTCGCTGATAAGGCGCGAGTGAAGGCAGGTGGCCATTGAGTAGTGAATTTGATGCAATATTTTCCGCAAATGCTGAGTATGTAAAGGGCTATAAAGCAAGTGGTTTAAGCGGACGAGCAGCAAAAGGTTTAGCCATCGTTACCTGTATGGATTCAAGGATAGATCCGTTAAGAATTGTTGGAATGAGCGCAGGGGATGTAAAAATCCTGCGTAACGCTGGCGCGCGCGTAACAGATGACATGCTGCGAACTCTGCTTCTTGCCACCTACCTTCTAGAGGTAAAAAGAGTTTTAGTAATGCCACAT
>SXMA01000058.1 GCA_005777515.1 Actinomycetota bacterium
CATGCTTCTGGATGGCCTTGGCGCTATCAATGGTTACTTGATCATCTGTGGCATCACGGTGCTGGATACCTAGATCGTAATACTCCAAATTGATATCAAGATAAGGCAAGATCAACTGCTTCTTAATAAAGTCCCAGATGATTCGAGTCATCTCATCGCCATCAAGCTCGACGACGCTGCCTTGCACCTTTATCTTGCTCATCTATCTATCTGCCTCTCTTGATGTTGACTTGTTTATAGATCTTTTACATCTGCCTGCTTGGCGCGAACTGCTTCAGCAGCCACTTTAAGCTCAGCTATTTCACTGGCAGTTAAATCACTTTCAACAACTCTGGTAATTCCAGCTCTTCCAATTTGGGCTTCAACCCCTAGATAAACCCCAGAGATTGAGTACTGGCCATCAACCCAAGCGCAGACTGGCATTACTTCACCAGTGTCTTGAATAACTGCTTTTGCCATCCGAGCAGCCGCAGCTGATGGCGCGTAATAAGCAGAGCCGGTCTTTAGAAGGGCGACAACTTCTGCCCCGCCATTTCTAGTCCGTGTCACTAGCTCTTGAATTTCAGCATCGCTTAACTTTGTAGATAGCGCAGCGCCATCTACCGTGCAGCGAGAGGGAATTGGAACCATCGTCTCTCCATGGCTACCTAGAGTTAATGTCTTTACTGATGCCACTGGCACATTGAGTTTTTCTGCCACAAAATGAGTGAAGCGAGCTGTATCAAGCATTCCTGCTTGTCCCATAACTCTTTGATAAGGAAACTTGGTAGCAATTTGTGCAAGAGCTGTCATCTCATCTAGTGGATTAGAAACAACAATGACGACGGCATTTGGTGAGTGCTTAGCAATATTTTCTGCAACTCCTCTAACAATTCCTGCATTAACGCCAATTAGATCCATTCGAGACATTCCAGGTTTTCTTGGAAGTCCTGCGGTAATAATTACAACATCAGATCCTGCAGTTGCTTCATATCCTTTGCCGTCAGCTGTAGTTGTTGCTCCAATTACTCTGCTCTCAAAGCCTTCAATGGATCGTGATTGATTAATATCAAGGGCAAGACCCTCGGGCTTTCCATCCAAAATATCTGTTAAAACAACGCTTTCAAAGATGTCATATTCGGCAAGACGTAGCGCAGTGGTTGAACCATAGAAACCAGCCCCGACTACCGTTACTTTTCCAAATCTACTCATGGCGCGAAACCTACCTTCTATCCTCTAGGAAGCGCCAATGCGATGGCGATTAGCGAGATAACCAGTGCGATAGGAATCACTTTCTGAATTGGGCGCATCGAAGCAATATCCCTGCTTAAAAAGAGAATGAAGCTAGAGGCAATAATTAGCGCTCCCAATCGCACCGAAAGAATTGCTCCAGTTAATACCCCAGAAAGTGCCAGGGCATAGGAAATTCGCTTGATATTCACCTTGGCTCTAATCCTTATGAAGCGCCAATAGATTAGACAATAACATCGCCCTTGTCATTGGCCCTACCCCACCTGGCATTGGAGCAATTGCGCTAGCTACATTAAACACCTCGGGATGAATATCTCCCACTAGTTCTCCTGAAGTTCTTGTAATCCCCACATCAATTGCAACAACACCTTCTTTAACCATTTCTGCAGTAAGAAAGTGCGCCTTTCCAAGAGCAGCTATAACAACATCGGCTCGCTTAGTGTGAGATTTGATATTGCTACTCTTGCTATGAACAATCGTGACGGTGGCATCGATGCCTTTGCTTGAAAGCAAAAGACTTAATGGTCTTCCAACAGTTGTGCCTCGACCAATAATTACTACCTCTTTACCACTTAGAGAAATTTCATTTCGTACAAGAAGCTCAACAATGGCTTTTGGTGTGCAAGGAATCACCCCACTCTGGGAGAGAACTAACTTGCCTAGGTTTATTGGATGAAGGCCATCAGCATCTTTATCTGGATCAATCGCACTTAAAACTTTATTTGTATCAATATGAGCTGGAAGTGGAAGTTGAACAATAAAACCAGAGCAATCCTTAGAGCCATTTAGATTATCAATCTCGTTTAATAACTCAGTTTGGCTCACAGTTTGTGGCAGCTCAATTCGTATTGAGTTGATTCCTACTTGGCTGCAGTCTCTATGTTTGCCATCTACATAGGAGCGTGAACCAGCATCATCTCCAACTAATACTGTCGCTAAACCAGGCTTGTTTTTTAGCCTTGCTACCCTCTGAGCAAGCTCTTGCCTAACAGCTTTGGCCGCTGCAACACCATCTAATACTTTTGCTTGGGCCATGGGCCTATTCTAGTTCGAAAGAGGTAGCGCTATTTCTCAGCCCTAAAGTTGCGCACCTTCGAAACAACTACTGGCGTATATAGAAAAATTGCCACTCCTAGGCCAATTTCAAGGCAAAGAGCTAGGGGCATTAAATACCAATGGGGACCCACTGATCCAAGATTTGGCGATAAGAGCTCGCCACTTGATGCCCGAGCAATAAACAAAGTTAGCCCAGCAATAAAGCCAAGAAGGGCCAGAAAAAATCTACGTAGCTCAACCTGGTCTTGATATTTACTCACTCCATATCTGCCCATCACAATTCCTAATCCAACAATAATTAGTGCAAGTAATATAAATAGCGGCTGGGCGCCGACTGGCAATCCCCCAAGTAGTGAGATTGCAGGAATTTCATCTAGGCGATGAACAAAAGGATTCAACCAAGTTCCATTGCCTATTACCACTCCACTTCCGGCAATATAGCTAAGGGTTGAGATAAAGAAGTTTGGCAAGTAAAGAATTTGAATAAATAGGAATGCCAACCCACCAAAAACGCCAGGCTCAATAACTCTGGTTAAGTCAAGTACCGTATCAAAGTGCCAAATTAGTGAAAAGCTAAAAATTAATCCAGCAAATCCAATAGGAGCTAATAAAAGAAGCGTTGCTAATCTAAGAGCACGCTGCCAGGGAAATTGAATACCATGATCAGGAAGAAGATTACTTGCAATAAATCCTGAAACTGCTGAAACCATAAAAAGGATTGGAAAGACAATATAGAAGGGCGCCTTTACTGTGCTTCCAAGGGAGGCAAGTGAAAGCTGAGTTCCTAAAAGGCTATAAGCAAAGGAAAGAGCCAATATTTGAGCTCTCTTATCACTTGATCTATCTGCGCCAAGCCTTTCACTCATTCGGAGCAAGGAATTTTTAATCACAAGAAATGGAATTATCAGAGCGCCAATTGGAAAGAAGGTTAAGCGACCAGAGATAGTTTCATTTGAAAGTGATAAATCGAGTGGAATGTGATGGGCAATAAGAAAAAACCAGATTGCAGCGCGCATTGGATCTGCAGTATTTCCAGTCGAACTGCCAGCTGTCGCCCAGGTAATAAGTGAGATGAAGGCCAGCGGAAGAAGAATTAAAGTTATGCCTCTAACGCCTTGGCCGAAAGCAACTTTCAGCAGTGGCAACATCTCTTTATTCTTGCTTATCCTTTAAGGATTGCTCGGAGCAGTTCTGCAGTCTGACTTGGTGTCTTTCCAACTTTAACCCCAGCTGCCTCTAGCGCCACTTTCTTTGCCTCTGCTGTTCCCGAAGAGCCAGAGACAATAGCTCCTGCATGTCCCATAGTCTTTCCTTCAGGTGCAGTAAAGCCTGCAACATATCCAACTACCGGTTTTGTCACATACTCTTTGATAAATGCTGCCGCCCTCTCCTCAGCATCCCCGCCAATCTCACCAATCATCACAATCGCCTTAGTCTCTGGATCATCTTGAAAAGCTCTTAAACAATCTATATGTGTTGTGCCAACAATTGGATCTCCACCAATTCCAACAGCAGTTGTAAAACCAATATCTCGTAGTTCATACATCATCTGATAGGTGAGGGTTCCTGACTTGGAAACCAGACCAATACTTCCAGGACCTGTGATATCAGCTGGTGTAATTCCAATATTTGATTTACCTGGACTGATTAAACCTGGGCAATTAGGGCCGATGATTCGTGACTTGCCAACCTTGAGGCTGTGTGCGTAAAAACTTGCTGTGTCATGAACTGGTATGCCTTCAGTGATAACCACAATTAGGGGCAAGTGAGCATCAATTGCATCAATGACAGCACTCTTAGCAAACTTTGGTGGCACAAAAATTACCGAGGCATCGGCGCCAGTTGCAGCAATTGCCTCTTTAACTGAATTAAATACTGGAAGGGACTTTCCTTCGATCTCAACTACCTGACCACCCTTACCAGGTGTTACTCCACCAACAATGTTGGTTCCACTTAAAATCATTCTTCTGGTGTGCTTGCTTCCTTCAGAGCCAGTAATTCCCTGAACGATTACTTTTGTTTTCTCAGTTAGAAAAATCGCCATTATTTAGCTGCCAACTCTGCAGCTTTTGCAGCGGCTCCATCCATGCTCTCAACCTGCTGAATCAAAGGGTGATTTGCTTTGTTTAGAATGGCTCTTCCTTCAATTACATTGTTGCCATCTAGTCGAACCACAATTGGCTTTCTTGCTTTATCACCTAGCATTTCAAGGGCTTGAATAATTCCATTAGCTACTGCATCACATGAGGTGATGCCACCAAAAACATTTACAAAAACTGATTTAACATCTTTGTCTCCAAGAATGATTGAGAGGCCATCTGCCATCACTTGAGCTGATGCTCCCCCGCCAATATCAAGGAAATTCGCTGGTTTTACCCCGCCAAACTTCTCACCTGCATATGCCACTACATCAAGAGTGCTCATCACAAGGCCCGCACCATTACCAATAACGCCAACCTCGCCTTGGAGCTTTACATAATTTAAATCGCGCTCTTTTGCCAGTGCTTCAAGTGGATCGGCTGCTTCATGATCAATCAGGGCTTCAAATTCAGGATGACGGAAAGCTGCATTGTCATCAAGTGTGACCTTTCCATCAAGGGCAATCACTCTGCCATCAACAGTTTTCACTAAAGGATTTACCTCAACCAAAGTGGCATCAGAGCTTTGAAAAGTCTTCCAAAGGGTCACTAATACATCAGCAACCTGCTTTTCAACATCGTTACCAAACCCACCTTTTCGCACTATATCTAGAGCTTTCTCTTGGCTAATTCCCTCATTGGGATCGATATGAACTTTTGCTAATTTCTCTGGAGTTTTATGCGCAACTTCCTCAATATCCATACCACCTGCAACCGATGCCATCACTAGAAAGGAGCGGTTAGAGCGATCAAGAAGAATTGCTAAGTAATACTCACTCTCGATTGGAGCAGCGGCAGCAATCATTACTTTCTTGACGATGTGGCCCTTGATATCCATACCGAGAATTGCTTCTGCCTTTGCAAAAGCATCATCGCCATTTTCAGCAAGTTTTACCCCGCCAGCTTTGCCGCGCCCGCCAACTTTTACTTGCGCTTTGACCACAACTTTCCCGCCTATTTCCTGCGCTGCATCTCTTGCTTGGGCAGCAGTTGTAGCAACTTTTGCTTTTAAAACTGGGATTGAGTTGGCCTCAAATAGATCACGGGCTTGATATTCAAAGAGGTCCACAGGTCATAACTTATCTACTGGGGCATATCGGAGCAACAATCGCTTTTCTCCATAGCTACCAAAATTGATTGTGGCCTCTGCTTTCTCTGACTCACCTGAGAGCGCAATCACAGTGCCAAGCCCAAATGTGTCATGGCTTACTCGATCACCGATATTTAGTTGCAAGGTGTTTGACTTAATAGCTGATTTTGGTAGCGCACTTGGTGCATATTTTCGTCTCGTCATAGGAGATGAGATATA
>SXMA01000013.1 GCA_005777515.1 Actinomycetota bacterium
AGAGCAACCGCCTCCTAAGCGGTAGGTCGCCGGTTCAACTCCGGCCAAGGACACACTTAATTAAATATTACTGTTCTATTTCCAACGATAAATATTCTATCTTCAGCATAAAGTTTTACAGCTCTTGCTAAAACACGACGTTCAATATCGCGGCCAATAGCAATTAACTCTTCAGGGGTTGATGCATGAGAAACGTGAGCTACATCTTGCTCAATAATTGGACCCTCATCTAAATCTTTCGTGACAAAGTGAGCAGTAGCTCCAATAATCTTTACACCTTTTGCATGTGCTTGGTGATAAGGCTTAGCCCCTTTAAATCCTGGAAGAAAGGAGTGATGAATATTTATAATTTGATGAGAGAGTTTGTCGCAGAAATCTGGGGAGAGTATCTGCATGTAGCGAGCTAAAACGAGAAAATCAATTTTCTCAGAGTCAATGAGTGAGAGAAGTTGAGTTTCAGAGCTTTCCTTATTTTCAATAGATACTGGAAGATATTTAAATTTGATGCCATGAGATTCGACTAGGCTTTTTAGCTCTTCATGATTTCCTACAACTAAAGGGATTTGAATCGGCAATTCGCCAAGTTCTAGTAGGTAGAGCAGATCTCGTAGGCAATGGCTCTCTTTAGTAACCATTACTAAGGCCCGCTTGGGTGAGGCGTTATCCCTGATGGTTAACTCAGGATTGAATTTAGAGAGCCCTTCAGATAAGACCTTTCGAGCAGTCTCAATTGAGGCACTAGTTTCAAAGCGCGTACGCATAACAAAGCTATCGGTCACTGGATCTGTGAACTGCTGATTTTCAATGATGTTGCCTTGGCAGGCCAAGACTGAGCTTGTCATCGCATGAACGATGCCTCTTTGATCAGCACATTGCAGAGTTGCGATTAAATCCACTTGGGAATTCTACCTGCACGGAATCCGTTAGTGATTAATTTGGAAGCGCTTGAGCGAGCGTGGAGCCCACCAATTCCAGTCACCAAAGAGTCTCATGAGAGCTGGCACTAGAAATGCGCGAATCAAAGTAGCATCAAGAAGTATTGCGAAAGCAACGCCAAACCCCATCATCTTGATTGATGTCACACCGCTAATGACGAAGGCCGCAAAGACCACCGCCAGAATAAACGCTGCTGCGGTGATGATTCGTGCTGATTTTTGCAGGCCCATCGCAACAGAATCAATATTAGAGTTGCCAGCATCATGCTCTTCTTTAATTCGTGAGAGTAAGAAGACTTCATAGTCCATAGATAATCCAAAGGCTACAACTGCAATTAAGACCATGGTATTTGTATCGAGTGATCCAGTTTCAATGAAATCTCCGACAAGAAACTTTAGATTTCCATCAATGAAGACCCAAGTAAGGACTCCCATGGTTGCAGCCAGCGAGACGAAATTTAATATCACTGCTTTAATCGGAAGAAGAAATGAGCCAGTAAAGGCAAAGAGCAATAGCAGAACTGTGATTATGATCCAGCCTAGAACGGCAGGAAGAGTACTAGAGATTGCATTTTGTGTATCTGCATAATCTGCTGCAGCGCCCCCAATCAAAGTTCCACTAGGTGCGGGTAGATTGCGAAGCTCCTTAATCAAAGCCTCACCTTCACTAGTTCTTGGCTGCATCGAATGAATTGCAACTACGCGTGCACTTTCTCCAGCCAGTTCTACTTGGCCAACTCGAGTTATGCCTTCAGTTAGTGAAACTCGGTTTACAAATGCGTTGATTTCACTGGCCTGTGATGCGCCATTTGGAAAGACTATTTCAATCGGATTGCTCTCTTGGCCAGGAAATTCATCGGCAATAAATTGAGATGCGATATATGCCCGATCATCTCTAGGAAGTACACCACTATCTACTTGAGAGAATTTGATATTGGCTATGGGAGCAATCATCAAGAAGAGCACCGCTAAAGATGCAGTTATTACGCTGATCGGTCTTCTCATCACAAATCGCGCAACCTTTGACCATCTACCATCTTCTTTTTGAACTATTCCACCTTTACGAACTACGCCTTTATTAATTTTTGTTCCCAATAGGGCCAAAATTGCAGGCAGAGGAATGAGCGCTCCAACGACGGCAAGGGCAACTACTGCAGCTCCGGCATAACCCATCGATTTTAAGAAATTCTGTGGGAAGAATGTAAGTGATAAGAGCGTAAGAACAACGGTAACTCCGGAGTAAAAGACAGTCTTTCCAGCAGTTCGAAGGGTATTTACTATTGCACTTTCATTATCAAGACCCTTAGCCAATTCTTCTCGGAATCTATTTACTACCAATAGAGCGTAATCAATTCCTAAGCCCAACCCAAGCCCAGTGGTTAAATTCAAAGCAAAAATGCTTACATCAGTAACTAGAGTCAGTAGGAACATAACTAGGAATGTTCCTAAAATCGCTGTGATTCCAACAATTAGAGGCATTGCAGATGCAGCCATGGCTCCAAATACAAATAAGAGAAGTAAGAATGTAAGTGGGATTGAGACAGCCTCGGAGATCTTTAGATCATTTTGAATTCGGCCATTGATAGCATTTGCAAATACTGCGCCGCCAGATGCGTAAACTTCAACGCCTTCAAAAGCTCCATCATATTTTTCTTGATAAAGCCCACCGAGTTTATCTATCTCAGTAAAGTTGGTTGACTTTAGATATACGAATATAAATGCAGAATTTCCATCTTTACTCTTTAGTGAGGGAGCACCACCTGCTGACCAATACGAAAGAACGTTTTCAGCACTTGGTTCGCTTCTAAGGCTGGCTTCAATTTTCTGTGCGGCAGCAACTACGCTTGGATCATCAGCCGACTTATCTTTTCCATCGACTACCAATACAACCGCTGGGTCTTTAACCTTAAAAGTCTCATCCAGATACTCCCAAACTTTTGCTGAGTCACTATTGGGGTCCATATATCCACCGGTATCAAAGCGAGAAAAGACTTGAGAACCAATGGCCCCTGCAAGGATTGTGGAGAGCAGGAAAAGGGTTAGAACTGACTTTTTCCGCTTCGCTATTAAGTGTCCAAGACGTTCAAACATGTTTTCCCTCTCGTGCATCTATACAATGTTCAGATTATCTGCGCCTATTTGAACATTGTCAAGTTAAGGAGCATAATTTCTACATGGTTCCGAGAGTGGCAGTTGTAAGTCCCTATCATCATGGAGATTTAGAAAGCGCTCTAGTTGAGGCCGCTATTGCTCTGGTACGAAAATATGGTCCTGATCACCTTTCGCTTAGAGCTGTCTCCGCAGACGTCGGTGTAAGCCCAAGTGCCAGCTATCACTACTTCCAGGACAAGAATGCACTCATATCTGCGGTGGGAAGTGTTCTCTTTGCACGATTAGCAGACTTACAAGAAGAGGCAATATCAAAAATTTCGGGAAGTGGCATGCACAGCGCAAGAGAGAGATTTCAAGCGATGGGCAATGCCTACTTCAAATGGGCAGTGACAGAACCAAATCTCTATCGTTTGTTATTCGGTGGATTCTGCGAAATGCAAGAAGTTCCACAAGATCATAAGGCTTGGAGATTGCTATCTGAGGGCCTTGATGAGTTGGTACAAGTGGGGTTAATAACCAAAAGCGCAAGACAAAATGGAGAGGCGTTGGTTTGGTCGGCGGTCCACGGCGCAAGCTCACTAATAATTGAAGGACTCATGCCAAGGCAAGCTTTCCCAGAAGTTTTAAAAGGTATTCAGCGATCTTTAGGAATGAAATGAGTGAATTTATCCCTTCAATCACATCCGATGAGATTGAATTAGAAAAGGATGATAAGCGTGATGAGGAAATTCAGGGAGATAAACCTCCGCATCACTAGTAATAAGTTAAGAGTTAATCACTTTTTGCAGGTCGAGGAGTCACAGCAGCTGGAGTTGGCTTAGGCGCCTCACTCTTTTTAACTTGGGAATCAGTCTTATAAAAGCCAGAACCTTTGAAGACGATTCCAACATTTGAGTAAATCTTTCGAACCTCTTTGCCACACTCGGGGCAAATTGAGATTGGCTCATCTGTGAAGGATTGCACTATCTCAAAGGCATGTTCACAGGCGGTGCATTGATATTGATATGTCGGCACAGCGTAATCTTAGGGAGTATGAATTACTTCGGCGAATCGGAATAGCAGGCGAGCATGATCTTTGATCTAGCAAATAGCGCACTAGCTGTTTTGGTAATCGGACTATTAATTTCCCTCTCCTTTCTACTACCGGAGAATCAGGGTCGACTAGAGCAGAGCGCTTCGACAACTCTTCAAGGCTTAAGAATTGTTTCAGGATTATGGTTTCTCATATCGATTGGTTATTTATTGTCCAGCCTTGCTGAGATATTTGGCAGTGGTATTGGCGAGATTTTAAAAGTTAATATCTTGCAATCATTTATAACTCAGATAACACTTGGAAAATTGTTGGCCTATCAAGTCATAGTTGCTTTTGTTGTATTTATCTTTTCGAATCTCATAAAGAAAAATGGAGGCGCGCTAGCACTTCTTATTTTGGCCCTTAGCGGGATAGTTGCCCCGCTCTTCCAAAGTCATTCCAGCTCTCAAGGCAGCCACTCATTAGCAATTGGCTCGCTTGTGATTCATGTAATTGCATTGAGCTTTTGGATTGGCAGTGTCATTGCCTTAAAGGTGATGCCAAGTGAGTTGCAGAACTTTGCTGTCTCCAGAGTTTCTGTAATTGCTCTCTGGTCATCGCTAGCAGTTGTCTTAACAGGAATAGCTAACGCTTGGACCAGACTACGCTTGAGCCAAGATTGGTTTACTGGATATGGCGCCTTAATATCTCTAAAGGTTGTCCTTACGCTTCTTATTTTCTTTGTTGCTAGCAGGGTGAGAAAGAATTTATCGGTCAATACTTTAGTCACATTTGAAATCGGGATAATGGCGGCGATATTGGGAATTGGATCAATACTCAATCGTTTCACTCCAGTGGAACGTGGAGAAATTGAATTTGATCGCATCAGAGAGCTGGTGGGAATTTCTATGCCAAGTGAACCCACTCTTTCCAGAGTGTTCTTTGAATATGAAGCAAATGGTTTAGCACTTGGCGCTCTTATTTTTGTTACTGCGCTATATATTCGAGGCGTAGTTGCGCTCGCTCGCCGGGGAGATCGCTGGCCAGTTGGAAGAACAATTTCTTTTGCTATTGGAATTTCACTTCTAGATTATGCGACGAGTGGCGGATTAGGTCTTTACTCTCACTTCTCTTTTCAGTATCACATGATTGCCCATATGGTTTTAAGCATGATTGCTCCAATTGCAATCATATTAAGCGCTCCAATCACACTTGCTTTGAGAACTCTTCCTATTGGTCGGGATAAATCGGAGCGAGGAATTCGAGGCATGCTGATACAAGCTCTTCACTCTCGCCCGAGTAGAGTCATAACTCATCCAATTTCAGCGCTAGCAATATTTGATGGCTCGCTCTTTGCACTTTATTTCACTCCACTTTTTTCAAATCTGATGAGTGGACACTTTGGTCATCTGATTATGAACTTTCATTTCGTTGCTGCCGGCTTGCTCTTCTTTCATGTGATAGTTGGAATTGATCCAAATCCCAGAAAGGTTCATCATTTACTTCGAGTAGTAATACTTCTTGCAGCGATGAGTATTCACGCCTTTTTCTCGGTTGCTTTGATGTCAGCTAATGAATTAATTGACGGTGGCTTTTATCAGCTCCTAGATCGACCTTGGGCCACAGATCTTCTAAGTGATCAAAAGACGGGCGCAGCTATTGGGTGGGCGATGGGAGAGATACCTATTGTTATTGCCCTTGTTGCAACTTTTATTCAGTGGGTAAGAAGTGATGCCAGAGAAGCCAAGAGGGCAGACCGTCGCTCCTCCACAGAACTTGCCGAATACAACGCCTATCTTGAGCAACTTTCTCGCAAGAACAATTCATCACAAGATAAGTAGTATTACGCCATGGAAAATCTCTTCGACCTTCCTGAGGAATACCAAGCCTTAAGAGCTAGTGTTCGCTCACTTGCTGATAAAAAAATCCAACCCTTCGCTCATGACGTGGATGCCAATTCCAGATATCCGCAAGAAGCATTTGAAGCTCTTCAAGGCGCGGGCCTTGCAGCAGCCCATGTACCAAC
>SXMA01000059.1 GCA_005777515.1 Actinomycetota bacterium
AGCTAATTCAAATAACTTATTAATTACCATGACAATCTGCTCTCTTGGATAGATTCGATCAAAGAGAGCTACAGGTTGCTCATTTATAAATGCAATTGCAAATGGTACAGCAGTAATTTTAAGCGCTTGCACCAATTGCACTTGAGTATCAGCATTAATTGCTCCAAAAATCCAGCTATCGTTATCTTCTTTTGCAATACTTGCCATCAATTGCCTTAATTCAACCGTTGCCGCACTTCTCGGTGAGTAGGCCAGGAGTACAACAGGTTTTTCTTTGGAGAGGCCGACATAATCAGCCATAAAGTTTTCAACAGTTGCCTCATCACTTGAAGTGGCCTCCACTTCAACTTTTGGTTTAGTTAACGAGCTCAAATCAAAAGCTCTACCAAAACCAGCAGGAGGCATACTCATAGCGTTATTCTCTCAAAGACTTGGCGCACCAGAATCCATTCTCTCTGGCAATACCTTTGAAATATAGTCATTGGTAGCAAATTCAAGGCCCAAGTCTCGCCCTGCCTTCTCACCCAAATACCAGCGATGTTCAAGTACTTCATGAAACAGCTGCGCATCCTCTACTCGCCCGCGCATTGCTGCAGGAACTGCATTTATGACCTTATAGAAAACTTCATCAAGCCAGCGTTTGGCAGCTTCTTCTTTCCTAGGAGTCTTATCGATTTCGCGAGATCTAAAGCGATCAAATGAGGCCAATATCCGCTTTGCTTGTAGCTCTTCCGTTTCAAGGCCCATTAGTTCAATTAATCGTTGTGAGTGATAGTTAGGAGCAACTAGCTTTGGAATAAAGGTAACCGTTGATTTATCCCCTGCTAATTGAATATCAACTTCTTCAACTGCAAATCCAATATCTTGAAGCGATCGCATCGCTCTTTCAACCGCATGTCTATCTCCAGCTGGCAAGATCTGCGGTTCACTTAAAGACTTCCATATCTTTCGATAGCGAGTAATTACCGATTCACTTGCTCTGATGGGATCCATGGCCGGGAATAGAACTCCAGCAATCTTTAAATCTTCAAGCTCTGCGGCTACATTAAATCTTGCAAGCTCTAAGTCATGTTCTCGCTGCCCATCACTTAGTTTCTTTTGAAACTCTCCCGTTTCTGCATCGACTAAATAAGCAGCAAAGCCCTCAGCATCTCTTCGAAACAGAGTGTTTGAAAGTGAACAATCTCCCCACCAAAATCCTAGTAAGTGAAGGCGGACTAATAAATATGCAAGAGCATTGGCCATATTTGTAATCTCATGTTGGGTTATCTGACCACTTAATATAACTCGATACGGAAGTGAGTAAGGTAAGAATCTAGTGACTATTGCGCAAGGAAGTTCTTCACCGTTTTGACTATAGCGATTAGTGACAATTGCTACCTGAGCAACGGCTGGCGCTCCCCTAAGACTTAATTCACGCAAGGCTTCATATTCCCGCACAGCAAACTCTTCAACTGTTTCTTTTACTGCATAAATCTCACTAGCAGGATCCGGTGTTGAGCGAACCAATCTGACAATATGACGAGAAATACCGCGTTGCGCTGCCAGAGTTTCATCTTCTGGCCACTGCTCCAATGGAGTGTGCCAGGGCAGGTTGTATAGGGCTGAGATTTCCTCGCCAAGACCCTTTATATGTAGTTGTTTATCTGTCGCTGCCACTGCTGCATTCTTTCAGGCTTTAGACTAGATGTATGGCGAAAATTAGAGGAGTTCTTAAAAAAGTTAGAGCAAAACCATCTAAAGTTCAAGAAGTTCAAGATTTTGGAAAAAAAGGTGCTCCACTTAACACGCAACACCCCTTCTATTTTGGCTTTCTTGCAGCCTCGGGTGCCTTAGTAGCCATAACCCTGCTCCGAGCACTTCAATCTGCAAGCCAAGTATTTGTCTTAATTATTATTTCCCTCTTCCTTGCCATGGGGCTCAATCCCACAGTCGATGCTCTGCAATCAAGAAAACTAAAGAGATCATCAGCTGTAGCAGTTGTAGTTGTGTTTGCCTTGGCAATTATTGCCTTATTTGCCTTGATTGTAATTCCCCCAGTTGCAACCCAAGCCAATGAATTAATCGAAAGCGCCCCACAATTACTTGATTCACTAAGAAGTAATGCAACTTTAAATCAAATTAATATCAATTACGGATTTATTGATTCACTGGAGAAGAAATTTGAAGAGTGGATATCAGATGGAAAGATACTAACTGGGGCTTTTGGAGGAGTTCTAGGTGTAGGTAGAACAGTTTTATCAGGAGCTTTTTCAGCTCTGACAGTCCTTGTTCTCACTCTCTACTTTCTTACCTCTCTGCCATCGGTGACCAAAATCTTTTATCGTCTAGCTCCAGCATCAAGGAGAGCTCGAGTATCAAGCATTGGAGATGCAATAATCTCTCGAGTTGGAAGCTTTGTGGGTAGTCAGGTATTAATCGCTGGCCTTGCTGCTTTGTTTGTTTTTGCACTAGCCCTTGGACTTGCTCTGCCATATGCGGCAGCCCTATCGATGGTTATTTTGTTTGTTGCTTTGATTCCTTTAATTGGTCACTTTCTGGGTGCAAGCATTGTCATTTTGGTCGCCCTTACCCAATCTCCAAGTAAGGCTCTTCTGGCTCTGATTCTTTATACCGGATATGTTCAGATTGAGAATTTTATTATTACGCCAAGAATTATGAAACGCTCACTTGCTATCCCAGGCTTAGTGACAATTGTTGCAGCTCTTCTTGGGACATCACTTCTTGGTTTAGTTGGCGGCATCCTTGCTGTTCCAATCGCTGCTGCGATATTGCTAATAATGGATGAAGTGGTCTTTCCAAAAACTGATAATGCCTAAATTAAATCTCAATCGGTAGTGGTAAGCGCTCAGGAGAAGTGACCTTAACGATTTCACTTAACACCCTATGCACAAAGGGCTCACCTACCCATAAGTGCTTGCCATCCTTGACGGCGATGAGTTCTGCTTGAGGAATTGGGGCAAAGCGCTGCTTAGCCTGATCTGGCTTTAAGTAATCATCAAACTCTGGAATTAGCGCAGTGACACCTCTTCCATCTTGACCCCAGAAAGCAAGGTCTTCATCGTTTGAAAATCTAAGTGGCGGTGAGAGAAGTATTAGGCCCATGACTCGCTTATCTCGTGCATACTTCAAAGCTAAATCACTTCCGAAGGACCATCCGCTAACCCATAGCTTCTTTATTCCAAGTTGATCGAAAGAGTAATTAACTGCCGCAATTACATCTTCTTTCTCAGTAATTCCCTCCCCAAACTGACCTTCACTTATTCCTTGATCACTTTTGGTGCCACGAGTATTGAAGCGAATCACATTAATTCCTGCTAGTTGCGGCAGGCGATTTGCAGCTTTTTTATAGATGTGGCTATCCATCATCCCGCCGTGGGTTGGAAGAGGATGAAGGCAGAGCAGGCCAATTCCATGGTTATCTTGGATGGGTCTAGCTATTTCACCTATTAACTCGAGCCCATCGCTGGTGAGAAAGGTAATAGCGCTGCGCTCGGCGGGCAGAACTGTGCTGGGTCGTATCAACTCCGCCATGCCTGTAAGTTTATCCCTGAGTATGAAAACCTTCGAATCCTTAAATCCAGCAACCGGTGATGTAATTGGGGTCTTTCCTCAGACATCCGCCAAAGAAGTTGATGAGGCTGTTGCTAAAGCAAATGTTGCAAGTGAGCATTGGGCTTCGTTAAGTTTTAGAAAACGCGGAATAATCCTTCGCGATTGGGCTTCGATTTTAACGCGTGAGATTGAGAGTAGCGCAGATTTAATCCATCGCGAGACGGGAAAGCCTTTAAGTGATGCTCGCCTTGAAGTCAGCATTGCAATTGAACATATTGGCTGGGCAGCAAAATATGCGCTAAAAGTGTTAGGTGATCAATCACGCCCCTCAGGTTTATTGATGTTTAATATGGCAGCAAAAGTTCAGAGATCTGCCTTTGGTGTAATTGGAATCATTGGACCTTGGAACTATCCATTTTTTACTCCTGTTGGCAATATCGCTTATGCCTTGGCAGCTGGAAATACCGTAGTCTTTAAGCCAAGTGAATTTACACCAGCTGTTGGTGCATGGCTCGGAGAGAGTTGGAAACGTATTGCCCCCTTTGCAGATATTTTCACAGTAATAACAGGTGGAGCTGACACTGGAGCCGCTCTTACAAAATCAAAAGTGGGCAAAATTTCATTTACTGGATCAACTAAAACTGGAAAATTAGTTGCTGCAGCCTGCGCTCTTAATATGACTCCAGTGCTTCTTGAGTGCGGCGGAAAAGATGCAGTGTTAATTGATCGTGATGCTGATTTGAAGAAAGCTGCTGAAGTAACGCTCTGGCACGCTATGGCTAATGCTGGTCAATCTTGTATTGCAGCAGAGCGAGTTTATGTCCATAGAGATGTAGCAGAGAAATTTTCTACTTTAATTGTGGAGCAGGCGTCAAAGATCAAGGCAGGCTATGAAGATGGCGCCAACTACGGACCTGCCACTATGCCTTCTCAACTAAAAGTCATCAAAGCTCATATTGACGATGCTGAAAGACGTGGGGGGCGCTTTCTCTTTGGCGATAGGTCTGCTGTAAAGGGCAATTTTGTTAGCCCTGTGATTTTGGCTGATGTGCCCGAGGATTCAAAAGCGATTAGTGAAGAGACTTTTGGACCCACCTTGATCATCAATTCCGTTAGAAATATGGATGAAGCGGTTGATCTAGCAAATGCAAGTAAATATGGCCTTGGTGCTGCCGTCTGGTCAAAGAAGAATGGCAAGAAAATCGCCTCACTACTTAAGTGTGGAATGGTTTCGATTAACTCAGCATTTTCCAATACCGCAGTAAGTTCCCTCCCCTTTGGTGGCGTTAAAGATAGCGGGTATGGAAGAACTCATGGCGCAGAGGGCCTTCTTGAATTTACCTATCCGAGAGCGATAATCAAGCCTAGATTTAAGATACCTATTAATTTCACAACTTTTGATAGAAGCCAGAGAGCTGATCGAATAATTATGTTGTTAACAAAGATTTTGCATAAACGTCGTAGACGTTAAAACCTAGGAGCGTTTCTACTTCTCTCGATTTTTGGTTTTCTCTTATCTTTCTTACTCCAACAAGCGCTATGCCAATGACGACGAGACTCCACATCATGTTCAATCCACGCAACGATATGCGGTGTTGCCATAGGAATTAACTGATCACATCCTGGGCAGCGATATGGCTTATTCGAAGATGAGCCGGTGATTTTGCGGACCATATAGATGCCTTCACTATGCTCTTCAATGCTTTGATGCGAGGGGGAATCGCTCTCTTCATCACTTTTTATCTTGCGACCACGCTGCTTTGGTCTATTTCTCCGAGGACTCACAGGGATATTCTCTCGCAATTGAGGCAAGATTACCTCCGTGAAATCAAAGCGAGTAAAGATCTTGATCACCTGCCTTGCCGCAACTCTGCTTTCAACCGCAACTGGCCAAGCAGATCAGGTCAAAGTCGTTGCAAAGAAAACCGCTAAGCCCATCCCCTCACCTGCAGCTAAATGGCCCCCTGAAGGTTTCAAAGGCAAAGAAGGTGTCTTTGCCAAAGTTCCAAGTAGCAAGGAAGTAATCGGCTTACTCTCTGCTAAGAAGTCACTTCAACCACTAGTTAAAACTTGTGAAGAGTTTGCTTGCGGCGCAGTTTTTGTTGCCTCTGAAACCGGATGTAAGTGGTGGGAGGTCAATTCCTCTGTCTTTCGTCTAAAAGCCTCAGATTTGAGTAAGGAAAGAATTGGAACACTAACTACCTATCACGCCAGCAGTAAAGAAAAGGCTCAAGCTACTATCTTTCTTATAAGTGGAGCTGAGGTCACTCCAGGAACTTCCATCGGATCAATAAAGGTAATCTGCCATAGGGACTCAACAAACAAACCAAAGCCAGGCAATATCTACTCACCCATTGTTGCCCCCACTCCAACTGCTAGCCCAAGTAATCCATAGGAGGCAATAGTGCTAGGTGGAATAAATAACACTTTGTTCTTCACATCATTTGCTGGCTTTGCCGTGATGGGCCTATTCATTATTTTGCTTAAGTGGGCCTTTTCTCGTGGTTCATCTTTAGTTGAAAAACCTAAGAAGATTGGAGATGAAAACGAGTACGGATTGTTAAAGGTCGTTGCCTCACCAAGTAACTTTGTAGAGGGTGAGATGCTGAGGTTGAAATTAGATGAACACGGAATTAAAGCAACTTTGACTCAAACCAAGAGTGGTCCAAAAATACTAGTTTTTGAAAAAGAGATTAGCGTCGCGCAGGCAATCCTAAGAAGTTAGCGATTCTTTCCTGGAACCCAGAGTTGATCGCCACTCTCTCTATTTTCATAGCGAGCAAGAACGAAGAGCAAATCTGATAAACGATTCAAGTACTTTGCTGTTAGTTTATTTACGCCCTCTCCAAACGAGTGGATAGCTTGCCAGGTTCTACGCTCAGCGCGCCTGACAACAGTTCTTGCAACATGCAGGTGAGCCGAAGCTGGAGTTCCTGAAGGAAGAACAAAGGACTTCAAAGGAGCAAGGCTTGCGTTGTAATGATCGATTTGGGCTTCAATGTAATCAACCTGAGATTGCAAAACTCGCAGCGGTTCATGCTCTGGGTTATCAACTACTGGGGTGCAGAGATCTGCTCCTACATCAAATAAATCATTCTGAATTCGGACTAAAAGTTTTGAGATCTCTTGATCCAAATTAGCGCTAGCTAGAACCACTCCGATGTAGGAATTTGCCTCATCTACGGTGGCATATGCCTCAAGACGTGGGTCATTTTTAGAGGTTCTACTCATATCCCCAAGTGATGTCGTGCCATCATCGCCGGTTTTTGTATAAATACGAGTCAGATTTACCATGGGCTCACCCTAATAGAGTCGTTACGATGTAGCCACTTAGGTAGGCAAATACTTGGAATTGGGAAGGGATTAAGAGGAGTTTATGGCCAAGCTCTATCCCATAGCCGGGCAGATAAACCCCGATCGCTTCCGCGTCGTTGGTGGCGCGCGATTAGCTGGCGATGTCTATATCTCAGGAGCTAAGAACTCAGTTTTAAAGTTGATGGCAGTCTCATTGCTTGCGCCAGGAAGCTCAACGATTAAAAATGTTCCAGACATTGCAGATGTTTCCATGATGGCAGAGCTACTAGAGACCCTAGGCTGCAAGATATCGAGAGACTTTGAATCAAAGAGCATCACAATTGATGTGCCAGAAACACCAGGTCATCGCGCGGAGTATGAATCAGTTAGGAAACTTCGCGCATCAATAAATGTTCTAGGTCCCCTGGTTGCAAGACTTGGAAGAGCAGAAGTTGCTCTACCTGGCGGTGATGCCATTGGTTCAAGGGGACTTGATTTTCATACTAAGGGCCTTGTCGCACTGGGAGCAGAGGCACACAACGAGCATGGCTACATAATTGCAAGCGCTGCTAAAGGATTGTCTGGAACTCAGATTGAACTTGAATTTCCGAGTGTGGGTGCTACTGAAAATATTATGAGCGCAGCAGTTCTAGCATCAGGAGTTACTACCCTTGAAAATGCTGCAAGAGAGCCAGATATTGTTGATATTGGAAACTTCTTAATTGCTATGGGAGCAGATATTCAAGGACTTGGCACCTCAACAATCACGATCACTGGAGTGAAATCACTTAAAGGCGCAACTCACACGGCAATTTCAGACCGAATTGTTACTGGAACTTGGGCATTTGCAGCGACTATGACCTTAGGTGATATCAGCATTCATGGTGCAAAGCCTGAGCATTTAGAGCTACCTCTAGAAAAACTAGTTTCAGCAGGGGCGGTAATTACCAGTATTTCTGATGGAATAAGAGTGAAAATGGATAGAAGGCCAACTGCTATCGATGTAGCAACCCTGCCCTATCCTGGATTTCCCACTGATCTGCAGCCCTTTGTAATCACCTTAAATGCAATTGCCGAAGGTGATTCACTAGTGACTGAAAATGTCTTTGAAGGACGTTTCATGTTTGTCAATGAACTCTTGCGCCTTGGAGCAAAGATTAGAGTCGATGGCCATCACGCATCAGTTACTGGAATCAAAGAATTATCTTCCGCCCCTGTCGTTGCCTCAGATATTAGAGCTGGAGCTGGCCTAGTTCTTGCAGGCTTAGTTAGCGAAGGAATTACCTTTATAGAAGGTGGCCATCACATAGATCGAGGCTATCCAAATTTTGCCCAGCAACTTCAAGGACTTGGAGCAGATGTAACTAGAGTTGATTAAAGCTTTAGCCGACGCTAACTTTTGTAATAAAGCCTGACTCAATACTTACAGTCACTCGATTAGTTCGATAATCTTTAGTAAGCATAAATTCTTCGCCATCTTTTTCGCCAATGCGATAAATCCAAGAGTTAGCAGCTGAACAAACCTCTGCCTCTACCTCGCTCATGGAAATCAACTGACTTGCTCTGCCTGCTGAGATCACTTCCTCGTTCTTCAGCGTTATTGGACAAGTTCTGGCGCTACTTCCAACTTCTAGATACTCACCTCTTGTTTCAGTTCTGCCAATTGCAATGACGGCCGATGACTTTGTCTTTGCAGTAGCTGTGATGGAGTAAATTCCAACTTCAGCACTTTGTGAGATCCTTGAGAGGAAGAAGTAATTCTTCTTGCCATATGGCTCATAAAAAGGTGATCGCTCATTAATCTTCATAACAATTTTCTTTCCCGATGGCGTAGTTATAGTGACGCCCGGAAGTTGGGAGCTCTTCAACTTGTTAGTCGGAGCCGCATCTACAATCAAGTATTCGACGTTTAATTCATCGCCTTCTCTCAAGGCAAATCGTACGCTTCGCTGATCTTTAGCCTTAGAAAAGTCTGCATAGACAGCAAATGAGATTGTGCCATCAAGCAAAAGTGGGCTCTTTGAGACGGTGTTATGTGAAGCCTTTAGATTGACTGGGTAATGCGCAAAAGCTGGCCCAGCACTCCATGTGAGCGCAAGGGCGATGAGGAAAAAGCTACTGCGTCGCACTCTCACCTAAAACTGAAATACGATTATTGGCAACTGAGATAAAGCCGCCACTTACTTCAAACTCTTGCACGCTGCCGTCAACACCCTCGATACTGACTTTGCCATCTACTAGAACCCCTAGAAGTGGTGCGTGATCTACCAATATTCCAAGATCACCTTCTAGCGTTCTAGCAGAGAGAGAGATCGCTTTGCCAGAGAAGACTCGCTTCTCTGGCGTCACGAACTCAACGGTTAGCGTTTTATCTGACATCTTTTACTTCTTTGCCAACTCTGCAGCTTTACGTTCGACATCTTCTAATCCGCCGCACATAAAGAAGGCTTGCTCTGGAATATGGTCATAGTCTCCATTAGCTAGAGCATCAAATGCTGCAATGGTTTCAGTTAGTGGAACAAATGAACCATCAAGTCCAGTAAAGACCTTGGCTACGAAAGTATTTTGCGATAGGAAGCGCTGAATACGACGAGCGCGACCAACGAGAATTCGATCTTCTTCAGAGAGTTCATCTATGCCAAGGATGGCGATGATGTCTTGAAGATCTTTATATCTCTGCAAGATCTGCTTCACGCGGTTTGCTACTCGGAAGTGATTCTCTCCAATATAGCGAGGGTCAAGAATGCGCGAAGTTGAATCAAGTGGATCCACCGCAGGATAGATACCAAGTTCTGAAATTGGACGAGATAGAACTGTGGTGGCATCAAGGTGGGTAAATGTGGTGTGCGGCGCATGGTCTGTAATGTCATCAGCTGGGACGTAAATAGCCTGCATCGAGGTAATTGAGTGGCCTCTAGTCGAGGTAATACGCTCCTGAAGCACGCCCATTTCATCAGCAAGAGTTGGCTGATATCCCACAGCAGATGGCATACGACCAAGAAGTGTTGAAACCTCTGATCCTGCTTGAGTAAAGCGGAAGATGTTATCGATAAACAGGAGCACATCCTGCTTCTGCACATCACGGAAATACTCCGCCATTGTTAGAGCTGAGAGTGCAACTCGAAGACGTGTTCCAGGTGGCTCATCCATCTGACCAAAGACTAGAGCTGTCTTATTGATAACTCCGGTCTCAGTCATTTCCAAAAATAGATCGTAACCCTCACGAGTACGCTCACCAACGCCGGCAAATACTGAAACGCCACCGAAGTTTTCAGCAACGCGATAGATCATCTCTTGGATAAGAACAGTTTTACCAACACCAGCACCACCAAAGAGACCAATCTTTCCGCCCTTTACATAAGGAGTTAAAAGATCGATAACTTTAATTCCGGTTGCAAACATCTCAGTCTTTGACTCAAGTTGATCAAAGGCAGGAGCAGTTCTATGAATTGGCCAACGCTCTTTGATATCAAGAGATGAGGTTGGCACATCAAGTGATTCACCGAGGGCGTTGAATACATGGCCCTTTGTGACATCTCCGACTGGAACAGAGATTGCCGCTCCGGTATCACTAACCTCAACGCCACGAACCATTCCATCGGTTGGTTGCATTGATATAGCGCGCACCAAGTTATCGCCAATGTGTTGGGCGACCTCTAGTGTGAGCTTTCGCATCTCACCGCCAAGTGTTACCTCTACGTTTAACGCGTTATAGATCGCAGGCATCGAATCTGCTGGAAATTCGATATCAACGACCGGTCCAATTACGCGCGCTACGCGTCCGGTTGCTGTCTTAGTTGTCATTATTCGCTCCCTGCGCTTGCTGAGGCGAGCGCGTCTGCGCCGCCGACGATTTCACTGATTTCTTGCGTAATTTCGGCCTGACGGGCCGCGTTTGCAAGTCTGGTCAACGACTTTATGAGCTCATCAGCATTATCTGTTGCTGACTTCATGGCACGTCGTCTTGCTGCATGTTCGGAGGCTGCCGACTGCAGAAGTGCGTTATAGACGCGCGACTCGATATAGCGTGGCAGAAGAGCGTTGAGTACTTCTGCTGCATTTGGTTCAAATTCATACATTGGTAGAAGCCCTGCAGGGGCTGGGCCTTCAGCTTCAACGACTTCTAGCGGAAGCATCCGCTTATTCATCGCAATCTGAGCAATCATGGATTTAAATTCGGTATAAACAATATGGAGTTCATCCACACCATTGATATCTGTTGCGGCATCGGCAATAAATGCTGGAATTAACTCATCAGCAATTGTTTTAGCGTGAGCATAGGTTGGATTATCAGAGAAGCCAGTCCAAGAATTCTTTATTGGGCGATTACGGAACTTGAAGTAGTTAACTGCTTTTCTTCCCACCAGATAGGTGTTTACCTCAAGACCGCGCTCCTTAAGTGTGATGACTAGGCCATCTGCTTCCTTAATTGCACTTGATGAGTAAGCCCCAGCCATTCCTCGATCTGCAGTAATAATTAATACCGCAGCGCGCTTTGGATTTGTCGATTCGGTAGTTAGCGGGTGATCAGTATTTGAAAATGTGGCAACTGCGCTCACTGCACGCGTCAATTCATTCGCGTACGGGGTCGATGCTGCTACTCGTTGCTGCGCTTTGACGATACGCGATGCCGAGATTAACTCCATGGCACGGGTGATCTTCTTAGTCGCTTTAACCGAGCGAATGCGTCGACGATAGATGCGTAGTTGAGCGCCCATTTATCTACTTCTTATATTTCGTAATCTGCTCGGTGCCATCGCTGCCCTCTGCTTGAGCAGGGGCCTCATTAACAGCAGATGCTGATGAAGAAGCAAATTGCGCTTTAAAGTTATTGATAGCTGCGGTCAATTTGGCAACGGTGTCATCGTTTAGCTCTTTGCTCTCGGCGATAACATCAAAGACGGCCTTTTGTTCGCGCCCTACATAATCAAGAAACTCTGATTCAAAGCGGCGAATATCAGCAACTGGAATTGAATCTAGCTGTCCTGTGGTTCCAGCCCAGATCGAGACAATCATTCTCTCTAGTGAGAATGGTGTGTATTGCTGCTGCTTTAGTAGCTCCACCAAACGTGCGCCGCGCTCTAGTTGCGCCTTTGATGCCGCATCAAGATCTGAACCGAAGGCAGCGAATGCCTCTAGCTCGCGAAATTGTGCAAGATCAAGACGGAGGCGACCAGCGATCTTCTTCATTGCTTTAGTCTGAGCCGAACCACCAACACGGGAAACTGAGATACCAACGTTGATAGCAGGGCGAACTCCAGAGTTAAAGAGATCGGTTTCAAGGAAGCACTGTCCATCGGTAATTGAAATAACGTTTGTTGGAATGAAGGCTGAAACGTCATTACCTTTTGTTTCAATAATTGGAAGACCAGTCATTGAGCCGCCACCCAACTCATCAGAGAGTTTTGCGCAGCGCTCAAGAAGACGGGAGTGTAAGTAGAAGACATCGCCAGGATATGCCTCACGACCTGGTGGACGACGAAGCAAGAGTGAGACGGAGCGATAAGCCTCGGCTTGCTTGGAGAGATCATCGAAAACAATTAGTACATGTCCCCCGCCATACATCCAGTGCTGACCAATAGCAGAGCCGGTGTAGGGAGCAAGGTATTTAAATCCTGCTGGATCAGATGCAGGCGCTGCAACAATTGTTGTGTACTCCATAGCTCCAGCTTCTTCTAACGCTCCTTTAACAGATGCGATAGTTGAGCCCTTCTGACCAATTGCTACATAAATACACTTAACCTGCTTCTTCTTATCACCACTTCTCCAGTTATCGCGCTGGTTAATAATGGTGTCAATTGCAACCGCAGTCTTTCCGGTCTGACGATCTCCGATAATCAACTGACGCTGACCGCGGCCGATTGCAGTCATAGCATCAATTGCTTTGATTCCAGTAGCTAATGGCTCTTTAACTGGCTGCCTTTGAACAACTGATGGGGCTTGAAGTTCAAGTGCGCGAGTGGTTTCTGCCTTGATTTCGCCTTTGCCATCAATTGGGCGACCAAGGGCGTCAACAACTCTTCCTAAGAATCCATCGCCGACTGGAACCGAGAGAATCTCTCCAGTGCGACGCACTGTTGTTCCCTCTTCAATTCCGGTGAACTCACCCAAGATAACAACACCGATCTCGCGCACATCAAGGTTTAGCGCAAGTCCTAAGGTGCCATTTTCAAACTTTAGAAGCTCATTAGTCATTGTCGATGGAAGTCCTTCCACGCGAGCAATGCCATCGCCAGCTTCAACGACGGTACCTATCTCATCGCGTGATGCGCTACCTGGATCGTATGACTTAACAAAGTTTGCTAAGGCATCACGAATCTCTTCAGGTCGAATCGTTAATTCCGCCATGATTTTTTCTCTCCCTATACTGCGAGCGCTCTGCCCGCGTCGGCCAAACGATTGACGATTGTGGCGTCAATCAATTCATCTGCAAATCGGATGGATAGACCACCCAAAACTTTTGGATCAAGTTCAACATTTAATCTCACTGGCTGCCCGATCTTGCCAGAGAGGCTGCTTGCTAATTTATCTCTCTGCGCCTGGCTTAACTCAACTGCGCTCTTAACATGAGCAATTACTCTCATCTTTCTTGCAGCTGTGGCGCTGGCATAAAAGGCGATAGTTTTTTCAATACTTCTTCCCCGCATTCCACTTACCAATGAGGCAAGTAGTCTTGAAGTTGAAGGACTTAGCTTTGATGCCAATAATTTTGCGACAAGAACTCGCTTGCCCTC
The DNA here is from genome assembly GCA_005777515.1 of Actinomycetota bacterium. Lineage (GTDB taxonomy): Bacteria > Actinomycetota > Actinomycetes > Nanopelagicales > Nanopelagicaceae > MAG-120802. The sequence continues at coordinate 13,584 of SXMA01000059.1, forward strand.
ACTTGAATACTTTGAAGAGTTGAGAACCTGACGGAGTTCTAGATCACTAGCCACGATTCTTGAGAACTGAAAAATCTCCTCCTCAAGGCGATCTAGCTCGTTATTTTGATTGGCAACTGATGCCTCCGCTTCAACGGCTAATTGCTCAATTACATCGCCAAGATTCGATGGGCTCGACCAACGAAGGGCGGTGAGGCTAATGAGCAACTTAATAGTCAGATCAGATGTGCTCTTACCAAAGAGCTCTTTAGCAAGTTCTGCTTTGGAATTAGCATCTCTTGAGTTATCAGTTAGCGCGCGGCGAAGCGGAGTTGAGGAATCAAGAGTTGCAACAACGGCAAATAAATTAGCAGAGAGCGCAGATGCATCTGCTGCTGATAAGCCCTTCAAGAGCTCATCAAGTGATTTGCGAGCAGCGATAAGTGATTGGCGTGACGCCCCACCAAGTGCTGCCATTGCTCTACTCATTTTTACTTACTCTTCTCCAGATCTTCTAGGAAACGATCGACAATTCTTGACTGACGGACCTGGTCATCAAGTGCTTCTCCGACAATCTTTGATGCTAACTGAGTTGCAAGAGTTCCAACTTCATTACGAAGTGAAGTAAGCGCTGCTTGACGCTCTGACTCGATGGCAGCTTGCGCGCTTGCAGCGATACGAGTTGCCTCTTCTTGGGCTTTGACTCGCATCTCTTCAATTATTGCAGCGCCTTGCACTCTAGCTTCCTCTCTAATGCTTGCAGCTTCGCCGCGAGCATCTTGGAGTTGAGCTTTATATTGCTTAAGGGCTGCCTCTGCTTCAATCTGAGCCTTCTCTGCTCGCTCCATACCGCCTTGAATCGCATCTGTTCTTTCTGCAAATGCTTTTTCAAAACGTGGAACAACTGCGCGTCGCAGCACCATATAGAGAAGTGAGAAGGCGATGAAGCCAACAATTATCTCTGCGGTATGGGGAATTAAAGGATTTAACTCCTCTGCCGCCAATTCAATAGAGCGCATGCTTATTTGCTTGACTCTAGAGAACGAATGCTAGAACTAGACCGAATAGCGCTAGAGCTTCAGCGAGTGCGAAGCCTAGGAATGCGATCGGCTGGAGAACGCTTCGAGCCTCTGGCTGACGTGCTACTCCATTGATATATGCGGCGAAAATAAGTCCGGTTGCAATACCCGGTCCAATCGCTGCCAGGCCAAAACCGACCAGGTTGAGTGTGCCTTCCATGTTTCTTACCTTTCCTTCTTTTTTATCCTTCACAATAACCGAGCGTTATCGTGAGTAAATCTGGTTATTTAATGCTCATCTGCTAACGCTCCGGCGATATATAGAGCTGTTAGAAGCGTAAAGATATAGGCCTGCAGGCATTGGACCATAAATTCAAAGAATGTCAGCGCAATACCGATGGCAAAGGCAAATGGGCTAATCAATTTAAGTCCAATTACTCCCTGCAGCAAGTGCTCCCCGCCCAAGATGAATACCAATAGTAATAGGTGGCCAGCAAACATATTGGCAAAGAGACGAAGGCTCAAAGTCAGTGGGCGAACTAAAAAGTAAGTGGCAAGCTCAAGAGGGGTGATCAAGATGTAGGCAGGTTTTGGAATTCCTGGCAGGAACATAATCTCTTTCATATATTTGAAGAAACCTTGTTTGCGTATTCCTACATAGTGGAAGATAAAGAATGTGAAAGCGGCTAGAACATAAGGAAATGAGATTCTCGACATTGTTGGGAATTGCAGCATAGGAACAATTCCGAATACATTATTAACTAAAATGAAAGTAAAGAGCGTAAATAGATATGGGACAAAGCGCATAAACTCATGGCCAATTACTTCGCGCCCCAAATCATTTCTAACGAATGAATAGACCGACTCCCCCGCAAATTGCAGTTTTGAAGGAACTAAAGCGGCTTTTCTTGAGGCGAGAATGAAGAAGATTGAAATCAAAATGACCGAGAGAAAAACTAGAAGCACTGGCTTGGTGGCAAACTCATTACCCTCAATAAATGGAGGGAGGTTGAAGTCTCCGGCATCGGGGGGATTAAATCCCTCATCCTTGCCAACCTCGGCTGCATAACTAAGCAAGAAAGAACTCCTTGAAGCGTTATTGGACCTTATTTCTTAGGGAAGACGGGGTAACCCTATGGGCAAGAGGCCAGGTTGAGAAATTCAATGAGACCAAAATGGGGGTCAAAAGGGTTACTTGCCTTACTTAAATTCGAGGGGGCTCTCTTACTTTCGCCCAAAGCGGAGCCAGACTAGATAGAGAGCTGATCCCATTCCCAGGAGAAGGCCGGCCAGAAGGAAGAAGCCGGTATTAAGCCATTGATCAAGCCCCCAGCCAATGCCGCCCCAGATTAGAAGCCCTGAGAGCATATATCCAAAGATGGTCCAGAAGGCATTGTCTTCGCTCGGTCTCTTTGGCTCATTACTACTCATCATCACTCCTTTGATTGGCTCTTAGGTTGAGGCAACTCTAGTCGTAATTTAAAGAAAGCCCGAACCTCGCCAGATAGCCATGCGGCAGAGATCGCCAGAGCGCTTATCCCAAAGGCAGACCTATCAAGTGAGTCGGGCTCACTCAAACGCGTGACCGCAATTAGAAAAAGGGCAATTAGCAATAGCTTGGTGAAGTAAGACATCAGGGCAAGGGCCATAACTGAAATTGGATCCGAGTTCCTGCTCAATATCCCAACTACGATTGAAACTGAAAAAAATATCAAAACCACAAAACTTGCCAGAGCGCTACCAAAAAAACCTGGAGCGCCTGAATAAATAGTGAAAAAGACAATTGCGATGACTGTTGCAACCAGTGATGCGCTTAAAGCTCCGCGCCACATCTGTTTATTAGATGATGCAATATCCATCTATGCCTTGACCTTCTTCTCTCGCTTGGTGGTAAGCACGGCGCTTAGTAGCAGTAGAGCGCCAACTAGAAGCGCTAACCAAAGTGGAATAAAAGCCGAGAGCATTGCAGGAAGAGCAAGCATGGCAGTAAATAAGTAGAGAATCACTGCGCTACGCTGTTGCGAGTTTCCCCAGGCCATTAACTTATGATGGAGATGCTCTTGATCTGGAGCAAAAGGTGAACGCCCCGATTTAACTCTGCGCAGAACTGCCAGCGCTAGATCAAGTAATGGAATAGCAAGAACTGCAAATGGCAAGAGAAGTGGAAGAGCGGCAGGTCCAATGTCTTCTGCAAATAACGCGTTAGCATCAATTTGGCCCATCAATGTAATGGCTGATGCTGCAAGTAGTAATCCTAGGAACATCGATCCAGAATCACCCATAAATATCTTTGCTGGATGGGTGTTATGTGGCAGAAACCCAAGACAGCAGCCGATGACAATTGCTGTAACAAGAGATGGCGCGCCAGCCCGGCTAAAGCCATTTTCAACAGCTAATAGATAGGAGAAGCCAAAAAATGCTGCCGCAGAGATACCGACAATTCCAGTAGCAAGACCATCTAGACCGTCTATGAAGTTAACCGCATTAATAATTACAACAACCACAACTACTGTTAAGAGCTGGCCAATATTGGTTGGAAGAACAATAATTCCATCGATTGGCAGCCAGAGAATTTGAATTCCAAAAATCAAGAGTATTGCTGCCGCCAGTCCTTGACCTGCTAGCTTTGTAATTGCATCTAATTCATAGCGATCATCTAAAGCGCCAATTACTAGCACAAAGGTTGAGGCGAGAAATATTCCCAATAGTTCTTGCGAGTAAGCCTTACCGACTAAATTAAGGCTACCTACCATCACTAATGTTGCTCCCATTGCTAGCCACATTGCTACCCCACCCCAACGCGGGGTTTCTTGCGTATGAATATCGCGATCTCTAACTGATGCAACAGCCTTTGAGCGCAGCGCAAGAGAGCGAACCAGAGGAGTGCACATATAAGTAAGTACTGCAGCGATTAAAAGAGTTAAGAGGTATTCGCGCATTAGGCAGGATAGACAGGGAACTTTGCAGTTAGTGCATTTACTTCCTTGCGAATCTGAGCAATCTTTGCCTCATCTTCTCCATCTTTAATGGCACGAGCGATCAAAGAAGCAATGATTGGCATCTGCTCGGTGCCCATGCCTTGCGTAGTCACTGCAGGCGTTCCAACCCTTATTCCACTGGTTACGGCAGGTGACTCTGGATCATAAGGAATAGCATTTTTATTCAGTGAAATTCCTGCTCGGCCGCATCTTTCATCTGCTACTTTTCCATTTACCCCAGTTGAGCGAATATCAATGAGCGCTAGGTGGGTCTCTGTTCCCCCAGATACTGCTCTCATTCCCTCATCTTCTAGGGACTTGGCTAGTGATTTCGCATTAACAATTACTTTCTTGGCATAGGCCTGATACTGCGCTGTGGCACATTCCTTTAGGGCAATAGCTTTTGCAGCTACCGCGCTCATAATCGGTCCGCCCTGCATCCCTGGAAATATTGCTTTGTCAATGGCGGATGCATGAGCAGCTTTACTCAAAATCATTCCACCTCGAGGACCTCTTAAAACTTTATGGGTAGTAAATGAAACAACATCTGCATATTCAACTGGTGAAGGAATAGCTTTTCCGGCAACCAAACCAATGAAGTGAGCTGCATCAACCCACATAATGGCGCCAACTTCATCACAGATACTTCTTACTGTTTTAAAATCAATCAAGCTTGGATAGGCAGTTGCTCCTGAGCAGATCATCTTTGGTTTAACTCTTAGGGCGATATCGCGAAGCTCGTCATAGTCAAT
>SXMA01000060.1 GCA_005777515.1 Actinomycetota bacterium
AACTTTCTTGGCGCGGTAGGAAACTATGAGCCATCACAGAGCTAGCAAAGTATCAAAATCTGTCATTGTAATTGGCGCCGGCATGGGTGGTATGGCAGCTGCTGCCCGCCTTGCAAAGCGTGGGCATAAAGTTAAAGTCTTTGAAGCAGCTTCTTTTGCTGGTGGAAAGTGTCGAACTGAAGATATCTCAGGATTTTCATTTGATACTGGCCCCTCTCTACTTACCCTTCCGGCTGTCTACAGAGATCTTTTTGTTAAGACAGGAAAGCGTTTAGAAAATCTCGTCCAACTAAACCCAGTTGATCCCTCTTTTACTTATATCTTTGATGATGGAAAGAGAGTAACTTTTCCAAATCTCTCACATAGCGGCACAGTCTTAGCTATTACTGAAAGTTTCGGAGCAAAGGCAGGAGAAGCTTGGCATCAATTACTGACTAGAGCTGAGAAGATGTGGGGCGCATCAAGACAAGCTTTTGTTGAAAGTGAGCTCCGCTCCCCTTTTCAAATGCTAAAGAGTCCATCACTTCTTCGTGACTTAACAACTATCGCTCCATTTACTTCCCTTCGAGATTTAGTTAAAAGCTATACCGATAATGTCTACATTGGAAAGATAATTGATCGCTATGCCACCTATACCGGATCAGATCCTAGAAAAGTTCCTGCAGCCCTTCTCACTATTGCATTCGTTGAGGAGGCCTTTGGTGCTTGGCATGTTAGCGGTGGAGTAGGCACACTTGCTAAGTCTCTTGAGTCTCGCCTAAGTGATCTAGGAGTTGAGCTACATCTCAACACAAAAGTCGATCAGATCATCACTAAATCTGGCGTTGCACTTGGAGTTAGATTGGCTAATGGCCAAGTCCATAATAGCGATGTGGTAATTGCTAACGCCGATGCAGATCTAGTTTATAACCAACTCCTTGAAAAGAGTTCCAAAACCAAAAGAGCTCGTAACTCACTTAACAAAGCCACTGCATCACTCTCTGGATTCTCCCTTCTCCTTGGGCTTCGTGGCTCATCAGAGCTTGGCCACCACACGGTATTTTTCCCTAAAGATTATGATGCTGAATTTGATTCCATCTTCGAAAAAAGAAGGCCAGTAGAAGATCCAGCTATCTATATCTGCAATCCAAATGACTCCAAGATGAAGCGAGCTGGAGTGGATGAAAGTTGGTCGGTGCTAATTAATGCCCCTCGCCACCAACCAAAAGATGGCTTTAATTGGGATGAGAAAAACTCACGGGAATATAGCCAGCACATTATTAATCTAATGGAGGCAAAGGGATTAGATGTTCGCTCCCGAATTGAAGTTTTGGAATATAGATCTCCTGCAGATTTAGAGAGAAACGTTAGCGCCCCTGGTGGCTCTATTTATGGCACATCTAGCAACGGTGTAAGGTCGGCATTTTGGCGAGCGCGTAATCGCTCCAAGGTTAAAAACTTATTCTTAGTTGGCGGTTCAACTCATCCTGGTGGAGGTCTACCTTTAGTTGGAATTAGCGCTGAGATTGTTGCAGAAGCGGTCGAAGAAAATTTAGAACAGTAAATAGAGAGATTACCTGAAGCAGAGCCCAGATCTGAGAGAGCAGCGCTGCTAGATCCATATCAACAGCTCTTGCAACGAGAGCAATAAATAAAATGCTCGCTCTAATTGGACGCTCACCAATTGTCACAACCCCTAATTGAGTAACACCAAGAGATGCCGCCCTTGAGCGCATATACTCTTGAAGAAATGCTGCAAGCCAAGCGATTAAGACCAGTTGATAGGGAGCTCCAAGTAGATAGAGGCTATAGGCCCAGAGCGCTTCAACAATTCGATCGATAAAGCCATCAAGCAGCGCTCCCCACCTACTGACCTTTCCGGTAAGTATTGCTAAGGATCCATCAATGCCATCTGCAATCAAGGAGAAGACTAGAAGCGCTATAGCCCAATTACTTTCAATATTTACTACCAAGCTGATACCTATCAGTAAACCAAAGATAGATAGAGAATTAGGGGAAACTCTTAAAACTGCTAGAGGTTTACAGAGCAGGAATGAAATTTCTAGCCAAGCTCGAACAATTCCCTTAATCTCTGCTCCACCATGAAGGCTGGACCATGAATTAAAGAAATCGATCTTCTTCATCTAAGTCCAATTCTCTTAATTATTTCAATTGTTGGAGCTGCACTATTCATAGTATAAAAATGTAGACCTGGTACTCCATAATCTAGAAGCTCTTTAGATAGCTCACTTGCAATGTCAATGCCAACTTTAACTACATCAGCTGGGGCATCCCCTGCTGCCTCAACTCTTCTTTGAATTTCACTTGGGATTGGCGAGCCTGCAAGCTGGCTCATTCTCTCCAGCTGAGCAAAATTAGTTATAGGAAGAATTCCAGGATAGATATCAAGCTTTGAGCCTCTAGCCCTTATCTCATCCACTAAGTCGATATATCCCTTCACTTCAAAGAAGAATTGAGTTGTAGCAAAACTTGCTCCGCATCTTTCCTTCTCAAGAAGTACCTTTATATCTTGTTCAAAATTTCCTTTTGATGCTGGATGGCCGTCAGGAAAGGCTGCAACTCCAACCTCAAAGCCCATACTTGATGCAAGAGTTACTAATTGAACTGCGTGATCAAAGCCTCCAGCTGTACTCTCCCATTTCACGCCAGGTCCACCCTTTGGATCGCCGCGAAGTGCAAGGATTGACTTAATTCCAGAGACTTTATATTGGTTGAGAATCTCAATTAATTCATCTTTACTAGAGCCAACACAAGTTAGGTGTGCAATCGTTGAGATTCCACTTCTTGCTGTGATCTCTGATGTGATTCTTACTGTGCGATCTCTAGTTGAACCACCTGCGCCATATGTAACTGAAACAAAATCAGGTTTATAGACTTCAAGAGCCTTTAGAGCGCTCCATAGACGCTCCTCTCCGGCCTCATCTTTAGGCGGAAAGAACTCAACAGAGAAGGTAGGCGCACTATTCATATAGCGGGAGGGTACCGTTGCGCCGTGAAATCTCCTGACCTATCCCAGCTTCGCGCCGAGATAGATAAGACCTTGGCCTCATTCACCGTTGCAAGAAGCGCTGCGCTTCTTGATATTGGGCCAGAACTAGTGCCGGTAGCAAAGGCGATGTCAGATTTTATAACCCAAGGTGGAAAGAGATTTCGGCCAATCTTTGCCTACTTAGGTTATTTAGGAAGCGGAGCAGAAGCGCGCGAGGAGATACTGCGTGCCTGCACATCCTTAGAGTTAGTCCATGTCTGCGCACTCATCCACGATGATGTGATGGACGGCTCTGATACTAGAAGAAATAAACCAGCAATACATAAAGCGTTTCAGCAATATCACAAAGATTCTTCTTACAAAGGCAGCTCTGAAAGATTTGGAAGTTCCTCCGCAATTCTCATGGGTGATTTGGCTCTGGTCTGGGCTGATCGCTTATTAGTGGAATCTGGAATAAGTGGCGATGAATTCCTTCAAGTGCAATCAGTATTTGCCGATATGAGAGATGAATTGATGGCAGGCCAGTACTTAGATGTTTTAGAGGGCGCACTTGCCACAACTAGTATTGATAGATCTCTAAAAGTTGCTCGCTATAAGTCAGGTAAATACTCAATTGAACGCCCACTTCACTTTGGCGCAGCACTTTCTGGAAAAAAGGAACTCATGAGCGCATACTCATCATTTGGACTTCCACTCGGGGAAGCCTTTCAATTACGTGATGATCTGCTTGGCGTATTTGGAGATCCAGAGGTCACAGGAAAACCAGCAGGTGATGATTTAAGAGAGGGAAAGCGAACGGTGCTAATTGCCCTCACCATGCAGGCAGTAGGCAAAGAAGAGCGAGACCTTCTAACTGCCTCACTTGGAGATGAAGGTCTTGATAAAACACAAATTCTCAAGCTTCAAGAGATTATTTCTAGCTCTGGAGCGGTCGCTCAAGTTGAGAAGCTCATCACAGAGCTTCGGGATAGAGCCATTTCCGCGTTGCGAGATAGCCAAGTTGAGACAAGTATTCTCTCTGTATTAGAAGAGATGGCAACTATTGCAACGCAACGGAGTCTTTAAAGTGCGAAAAGTTAAAGGAAAAACAGACCGGGTAGTAGTTGTCGGTGCTGGACTTGCTGGCCTTAGTTGCGCATTAAGGCTTGCCGGAGCTGGGCGAGAAGTAATTGTGATTGAGCGTGAAGCGGTTCCTGGTGGTCGAAATGGATTAATGAAAAAAGATGGATATTCATTTGATACTGGGCCCAGTGTTTTAACTATGCCTGATCTGATTGCCGATGCTCTGGCATGCGTTGGAGAGAAGATAGAGGATTGGCTCGATCTGATGCCGCTTAAGCCGTTATATCGAGCCTTCTATGCCGATGGTTCTCAACTAGATGTTCATGCAAATACAGAACAAATGGAAGCAGAGATTGCAAAAAATATTAGCGCAGATGAAGCGGCTGGCTATAGGCGATATGTTGAATTTGTTACCAAGTTATATAAGTATGAGATGAATGACTTTATTGATAGAAATATTGACTCTCCCCTAAATCTACTAACTCCTAATCTTGCTCGTTTAATTGCTCTTGGCGGATTTAGAAAGCTTGCTCCAAAAGTCTCTCAATTCTTAAAAGATCCTAGAACTCAACGCGTCTATTCTTTTCAGGCCATGTATGCCGGAGTATCGCCCCAGCAGGCACTTGCCATTTATGCAGTCATTGCCTATATGGATTCAGTTAATGGAGTTTTCTTTCCTAAAGGTGGAATGCACGCGGTTCCAAGAGCGCTAGCAGGAGCTGCCGAGAAACATGGCGTGACTTTTAAATACAACACCACAGTGACAAAGGTAGAAAAGAGTGGATCTAGGGCAAGTGCTGTAATAACTAGTGATGGCCAGAGAATTGAATGTGATGTTGTGGTGCTAAATCCTGATTTGCCTGTGGCTTGGCGAGATTTACTAGGAAAAACTCCGCTATCGGTTAAACGACTCAATTACTCACCTTCTTGTGTAACCATCTTGGCTGGCTCCTCCAAGAGTTATGATCATTTAGCTCATCACAATATTCACTTTGGCCACTCCTGGGATGGAGTCTTTGATGAGCTAATTACTAAAAAGCAATTGATGAGCGACCCAAGCCTTTTGGTGACTCTGCCTTCAAAAGATGATCCAAGCCTTGCCCCAAGTGGAAAACATAGTTATTACATTCTCTTTCCTACGCCAAATCTTGATGCTGATATTGATTGGAAGAAGATGAAGAGCGTTTATAAAGATCAAATGTATGCCACGATGCAAGAGCGGGGCTATAAAGATTTTGCAGACTCAGTTGAGGTAGAACATGTAACAACTCCCCTCGATTGGCAAGAGATGGGGATGGAAAAGGGTGCGCCATTTGCGAGCGCGCATACTTTCCTACAAACCGGTCCATTTAGGCCAAGTAATATGGCAAAGGGATATGAGAATGTGGTCTTTACTGGAAGCGGCACCCAACCTGGAGTCGGAGTTCCCATGGTTCTAATCTCAGGAAGACTTGCAGCAGAGAGAATTGTTGGACCAGTAAAGTAAATATGGATGAATTAAGCGCTGCTGGAATCCATGATCCTGAGCTACGCAAATCTTATTTGGAGTGCAAAAGGCTCAACTCTCTTCATGGAAAGACTTACTACCTAGCTACTCTCCTTCTTCCAAAAGCGAAGCGCCCGCATGTTCATGCGTTATACGGATTTGCTCGTTATGCCGATGAGATTGTCGATGATCTGGAATCAACTCTTACTCACCAAGAAAAAGTAGATGAACTCGGCAGGTGGAGTGATCAACTCTTATCCGACATTTCTATGGGGCGAAGTAGCGATCATGTTGGACGAGCTCTGGTTGATACTGTGCAGCGCTTTAACATTCCAATTTCTTACTTTGAAGCATTTCTTCACTCCATGGCAATGGATTTATCTACAACCCAGTATGAAAGATATGAAGACCTAATGGAGTATGTCTATGGATCTGCTGCCGTAATTGGGCTTCAGATGGTTCATGTTTTGGGAACAGTTGAGGGGAAGAAATCTGAGGCGCTCATTCCAGCTGAGAAGTTAGGAATAGCCTTTCAATTAGCTAACTTCATCAGAGATGTAGGTGAGGATCTAGAACGCGGGCGGATTTATCTACCAATGGCAGAGCTAGCCTCATTTGGCGTTGATCGCGAGATGCTAGAGGCAAGGCAAGTTCGCCCTGAAATTACCCAAGCGCTCAAGTTTCAGATTGCAAGGGTGCGCCAATTACAGAGCGAGGCAGATGCTGGAATAGAGCTACTAAGCCCGGATGCAAGGGCGTGCATTAGAGCAGCAAGTGAGCTCTACTGCGGAATTGTCGATGAGGTTGAGAAAATTGATTATCAAATTTTTACCAAGCGAGCTAAAACTTCTAATTTTCGGCGAGTTAGAACGGCGCTCCCTGCTTATTTTTCAGCGCTAGCTTCTCGCTAGTTTCTTTGTATTCCCCTTCTTCCCCAAAAAATCCACTGCGAGATAACCATAACAATCATAGAAAATCCAAAGAAGAGATCTTCAACTGGAGCAGAGGCAATCCGCATCCCCACTATTACATCAGGGTCATAGGTGATAATTCCTCTAGAAGTTAACCACCAATTTGTAATAATTTGGAAAAAGAGCATGATTGCGTAGGCGTTCCAGAAACTCTTTCTTGATAAAACTCTAGATTTAGTTATATACAAATCAAATAAAATAACGAGTGGAACTGAAAGAAGGGCTAGTTGGGTGTAACTCATCGCTCATCACCATAATTCCAATGAGGCTTTACCCGTCTCACTGCTTCTATTGTCATTAAAGCGGCGAGAGGAACTACGATGAAGAAGAGAAACTCTTCAAGCGGAATCCCAGCAGGTCCAAAGATTCCTACAACCTGCTCTTTATCAAAGAACCAGTGCTTAGAGGAAACTGCGTAATAATCCCAAGTCAAGAAAATAGCTGCAGTAGGAAGAATTGCTAGTGTCGCACGCTTTATTCTTCGCAATACCCCAACTCTAAGAAAGATCTCCAGCCAGAATGAACCGACAACTGTGAAGGCGAGCATCGCAAAATAACCAAACTTCAACATGGGCTAATGCTATTATTCTACTAATCGGGAGCCAAAAGTTGGCTGAGAGGACCTCTTCGAAGGTCGACCGAAAGACCAGTTCGGTAATGCGAATTGGAAGGGAGCTTAATCATGTTTACTATTTTTACGGCTTGGGGTTATGAAGTATCAGCCTTGGAGTTAAGCGCAGTAATCACATCATTTACGGCTGTCCTTCTCGGGGCGCGCGGAGTAAGAATGACCTGGCCTTGGTATCTCGTTAGCGCATCACTTTATTCAATCTTCTTCTATCAAGTAGATCTAATTGCTAGCGCTCTTCTTCAATTTGTCTTCATCGCAGCAGGAATCTGGGGCTGGCTTGGCTGGAAAAAGTCTGGCGTTATACCTAGGTATATGAATAACAAGGAGAGATTAATCTGGCTTACAGCTTTCATAACATCCTGGCTTATTACTGCGCCAATACTTGAAAGCATCGGCGCTGCTGCAACACTGCCAGATTCCTTCTTGCTTATCTCAAGCACTCTGGCACAGACTGCAATGGTGCTTCAGAGAAGTGAGACTTGGATTGCCTGGATTGTGATTGATATTTTTGGGACTTATCACTATGCCAATCAAGGCTATTGGTTCACTGCATTGCTCTATGGCGTCTTTACAATAATTGCCTTCTTAGGACTCAAGCGTTGGAAGACATTATCTAAGAGCGCTAAACCAATCTAATATGAATCAGCCTTCACTTACTGAAATCATCACAAGCATTAAAAAGGGTAGAGCAATAGGCAATTTTGGACGAATAGTTGCAATAGATGGACCTGCTGGAGCCGGGAAAACTACCCTAGCTAATCGCCTTAAAGAAAACATCCAAGATTCAAGTGTTGAGATTGTTCATATGGATGATCTCTATGATGGTTGGCAAAATTCGCTAACCCCAGCACTAGGTAAAGTTTTAGATATAAGCATCTGCTCCCCAGTTTCTAAAGGAAAGAGTTTTCAATATCGAAAATATGATTGGATCGAATCAAAGTTTGGCCCGCTGCTAGACTTCAATTTTCCAGAGATATTGATTCTGGAAGGTGTGGGTTCGGGCCAGAGGGTTGTTAGAAAGTATCTAGATGAGCTGATTTGGATTGATATCTCTGCTCAGGTTGGCTTGCAAAGAGTCTTGCAAAGAGATGGTGAATCCATGGAAAAAGAGATGGAGATCTGGCAGATGAGAGAGAATTACCACTTTGTTGCAGACAACACTCGCGATAGCGCCACTATTCGCATTGATGGAGCAACTTTCATCTAAAATTTCCACGTGTCGGAGTTAATTGGAGAAATCATCGATGGGCGCTATCAGCTAACCCGCGTTGTTGGCTCTGGCGGAATGGCAACAATTTATGCCGCGCTAGATTTAAGACTGGATCGCCAAGTTGCAGTAAAAATAATGCATTCTCATCTTGCCCAAGACGAGCAATTTGTATCTCGATTTATTAGAGAAGCCAAAGCTGCTGCATCACTTTCTCATCCCAATATCGTTGCAGTATTAGATCAAGGGTGGAATCAAGGTGGATCTCCTTGCGTCTTTATTGTCATGGAGTTAATTGAAGGTGCAACGCTAAGAGATTACCTAATCGAGCAGGGCTCACTTTCTCCTGAGCGAGCCTTGTCCATCATTACGCCAGTTGCAAGCGCTCTTGCTGCAGCACATAAGTTAGGAATTGTTCACAGAGATATAAAACCTGAAAATATCTTAGTCTCTAAAGAAGGTCGCATAAAGATTGCTGACTTTGGTTTAGCTCGAGGCGCACTTCTTGGAAATACTATGACTGCTGAATCCAGTGTGATTCTAGGAAGCGTTTCATACCTATCCCCCGAGCAAGTTCAAAGGGGTGTTGCAGATGCTAGAAGTGATATTTATTCACTTGGAATTGTTCTCTTTGAAATACTCACTGGCCAGAAGCCCTATCAGGGAGAAGATCCAGTTCAGGTTGCAATCAAGCATGTAAACGAACGAGTACCTGCTCCTTCAACACTAAAGCCTGGACTTTCAATTGAAATTGATCAGCTTGTTCTATCAGCTACTGACATAGATCCTGATAAACGTCCAAGGGATGCAGTAGTAATGCTTGAGAAACTACGCGAACTCTCTGAAAAGTTAGATCCGCGTAAGAGGCAATTAAGTCTTGAACTTGACCTGCCGCCACTTGCTATAAAGGAAGTAGGAAAAAGAGATGGCGCAAAGCGCCTTCGTAGAGATAAAGATCGTGAAGTGGAAATTCCCAAAAACCAGGAGGCTGCCGTGAAAAAAGAGAAGAGTTCTTCAATTGCTAAGAAGGCGCTATCCAAGCGAGTTAAGCGAAATCGTCAGATAGCAGCACTAATCGCAATCGCTCTTGGAATTGGCATTTGGTATGTAATCGTAGGTCCTGGCTCAAAGGTAATTGTTCCATCTCTTGCAGGCCTTACGGTAAAGGAAGCAACTAGTGAGCTGGCAGACCTTGGCCTTGACCTAAAGGTAGAGCGAGAAGAATTTAGTGAAGATATCCCAGAAAATAGAGTCATTAAATCAAGTCCGGCTGGCGGCGGGCGCATTTCACCAGATGGAACAGTTGAGGTGACAATTTCAAAGGGTAAGGAGCGTTACATAGTTCCAACTCTTCAAGGACTCAAAATTGAAATTGCTCAAGGATTAATCACTGATAACAACTTAGTCGTCGGTGAGATTATTGAAGAATTTTCAAGTGAATTTCCTAAAGGCTTTATTATGCGAAGTAGCCCTGCAGCAGGTGAACGTATAAAGCGTGATAGCCAAGTAACTCTCTATCTCTCAAAAGGAGTCGAGCAAGTTGGAGTTTCCAGCTATCAAGGAAAGAGCGGCGAACAAGCTCTTAATGAATTAACTGGAGCTGGCTTTGATGTTGAAACTAAGTATGTCTTTAGTGAAGATCTGCCAATTGGAGCAGTTGTTAGTCAGATTCCAAGCGGTGGAGATATCGATAAAGGAAGCGTAATAACTTTAACTGTATCCAAGGGATCTCAATTTGTTTTTATCCCCAATGTCTTCTCCTTAAGCGAAGCAAAAGCAATAGATACCCTTAAAGATCTTGACTTAAAGGTAGTTGTCAAGAAAGTCGGCAATAAAAAGACGAAAGTTGTCACCAATATCTCACCAAAAGTAGGAGATAAAGTAAAACGTGGCTCAACGGTCACAATCACTGTAGGGTGATTTAGTGCCGAAAGCAGCGAACAAACCAAGGATTGGTGCTCATGTGCCAACTTCTGGTGGCATGGCAAAACGAGCTATTGAATACGCCAAAACAATAAAGGCAGAGGCAATTCAGGTATTTGCATCAAACCCCAGAGGTTGGGCTATGCCTGAGACAAATAGTGATGCTGATCAAGCATTCATTGAAAAGGCAAGTGAACTGGATATTGAAACTTATATTCACGCGCCATTTCTAATTAATTTAGGTTCTCCAACCGAAGCCACCTATAAGAACTCTCTTGCATCAACAAAGTACTCCCTCAAGCGAGGACGGGAGATAAAGGCTAGAGGTGTAGTAATTCACACAGGTTCTGCTGTTGATGAGGGAAATATTAAGAAGGCATGGAAGCAGATTCATGAAGGCATGATGCCAATACTTAGCGAGCTAGATGATCAAGATCCGTGGCTTCTGCTTGAACCAACCGCTGGTCAAGGTAAATCTCTGGTTAAGCGGCTAGAGGATTTAAACAATTATTTCGAAGCCCTCGAATGGCATCCTAAAGTAGGAGTTTGTCTTGATACCTGCCATGTTTTCGCAGCAGGGCATGACATAAAAAGTAAGGGTGGGATGAGTGCAACTATTGATTTATTGGTGGAGGTTGCAGGTTCTGAGCGAATTCAACTAATTCATGCCAATGACTCTATGGATGTGCTTGGCTCACTTAAGGATCGCCATCAAAACCTTGGCGATGGCGAGATTGGCAGTAAGCCATTTGCAGAACTTCTGGCTCACCCCGCTATTGTTGACGCTCCACTAATTCTAGAAACTCCTGGAGAAGAACCCGAGCATGGAAGAGAAGTAGCGATGCTAATGAAGATGAGAGATAAATAGTGCAACTTAAATTGGCTCCCTGGGCTCTTCTTGTAGTAGCTGCAATGTGGGGTATTTCCTTTGTATGGATGAAGGACATTTTAGATCAGCAGGATGTCTATAGCTTTCTGACTTCGAGATTTATATTCGCAGCTCTGGCAATGATAATTATCAAACCTAAAGTATTAAAGCTCTTCACTAAAGAGCTAGTTAGTAAAGGTTTCATAATTGGATTGGCCTTGGGCTCTGGTTACATTTTTCAGACTCTAGGTCTTGATCGCACCACTCCTGCTATCACTGGATTTATCACTGGCCTTTATGTAGTAATCACTCCTTTGATTGCAGCATTATTACTA
>SXMA01000014.1 GCA_005777515.1 Actinomycetota bacterium
ATTTAGTACTGTCAAAATAAATTGAGGAATCATCGCCCTGATAGGCAAGTTCTAGTTCAGTTAATTTTGCAATGTGCTCAAGCATCATTTCGATGCACTCACTTGCTCTGGGATAGTCATGAGCTGGGAGAATATTTAACCCTGCTAAGTCTTTATGAAACTTCTCTTCATACTCCCTTGCAATCGAGTATGGATCACGCTTTTCAAGTTTTGATTGAGCCAACATTTTATCTTCTTCAAAATCCTCACTCATATGGCCAACATCGGTGATGTTTTGCACCATCTTGACTTTCAAGCCAGAGAACTCCAGAGTCCTACGGACTAAATCACTGAGCAAAAAAGTCCTTAGATTGCCAACGTGAGCGTCGCGATAAACAGTTGGTCCGCAGCAGTAGATTCTCACCACTTGGCCATCACTTGCAGTAATAGGCAGCACTTCTCGCTCTAAAGTGTCATAGATATGCAGCCCATTATTTGGTTTTGGCTCGCGCTTCACCCCCTTATTTTGTAGGATTAGGCCCTGCAATGTAAGCATCGCTTATGCCAATTCGGTGTTTATATCTCTCAGATCTTCACTGAAAGGAGTCTCAGGTGACATACATCATCGCCCTTCCGTGTGTAGATGTAATGGATAAATCTTGTATTGAAGAGTGCCCCGTTGATTGCATCTATGAGGGCGATCGAATGATGTATATCCAACCTGATGAGTGTGTGGATTGTGGCGCATGTGAACCAGTTTGCCCCGTTGAGGCGATTTATTATGAAGATGATGTTCCAGCGCAATACAGTGAATATAAGGAAGTCAATGCAGAATTCTTTGACGAATTAGGCTCACCTGGTGGGGCAGCAAAAGTTGGAAGAGTTGGCAAAGATCATGCGGTCCTTCTGCAGATTCAGAAAAAACCTGCAGGCGAGTAAGTAGGCGAAGATAAAACTCCCTGATTTTCCTTGGGATGCCCTAGCGCCATATGGGCAAAAAGCTCGAGCCCATAGCCAGGGAATCATTGATCTCTCCCAGGGAACTCCAGTTGATCCCACCCCAGATTTCATTCAAGAAGAACTCAAATTAAGTAGTGATTCACCAAGCTATCCATTAACCACGGGAAGTGCAGCCCTTAGAGAGGCGCTAAAGAAATATTGCGTGGGAACACTCGGTGCAAGCGGTGACTTTGATGTGCTGCCAACAATTGGCTCAAAGGAATTAGTAGCCCTGTTGGCATATTTATTGGAGGCTAAATCAGTTTTAATTCCAGAAATTGCCTACCCCACTTATAAAGTCGGAGCGCTACTGGCTAGAGCAGAGGTCCTTGAAGTTGGAATCGATGCCAATTCCTGGCCCAAGAGAGCTGATTTAGCTTGGATTAATTCACCATCAAATCCAACAGGTCGAGTTCACAGTAAGGGAGAACTCGAGGCCTGCCTTGCCTGGGCAAGAAAATCTGGCGCTACTCTTGCAAGCGATGAGTGTTATCTGCCCTTTACTAATGGAATTAAAGCTCAATCTATTTTGGCAATCGCAAATGGTGATAACACCTCAGTGCTGGCGGTTCATTCGCTCTCAAAGCGTTCAAATATGGCGGGCTATAGAGGGGCATTTGTTGCCGGCGATCCTAAGTTAATAGCTCAATTGCTAGAGATTAGAAAACATATGGGGATGATGCTTCCGCTGCCGATTCAAAAGTCAATGGCCATAGCGCTTTCAGATCAGAGCCACGTTGATAAGCAGGCAGGAAGATATCAAGCAAGGCGAGAAGTTCTAGCTAAAGCGCTAGTAGCAGCAGGTTTCAAAATTGAGTTTTCAGAAGCTGGGCTATATATCTGGTGTAGTAGAGATGAAAAAGATTGGGATAGCGTGGATTGGTTTGCAGAATTAGGAATTCTTGTTACGCCAGGAAGTTTCTATGGAAGTAAAGGCAATAGATATGTGCGCATCGCCCTAACTGCTAGCGATGAGAATATTTCAAGTGCAGCCTCTCGCATCGTCGCGGCGGTAAATCGATGATAAATAAGGCTATTTTGCTCGTTGGTGGCAGAGGGACCCGCCTTGCAGAACTTACAAAAAATACTCCAAAGCCGATGTTAAAAGTTGCAGGAGCCCCAGTTACGGAGCATCAAATTGCTAGAGCTCAAGCAGCTGGAGTAACTGAGATAGTTCTTGCAACTTCATATCTGGCCGAGGTTTTTGAGCCTTACTTTGGCGATGGCTCAAAGTTTGGCATTTCAATTAAGTATGCAATAGAGAAGCAACCCCTAGGAACTGGCGGCGCAATCTCAAATGCAGCAAAGTTTTTAAACCTAGCAAAAGACGAATCTGTCTATATCTTTAATGGCGATGTTCTCAGTGGCCATGATCTGAAAGCCCAGGCGCAGTTTCATGAAAGTAAGGGTGCTGATGTGACTCTGCACTTAGTAAGAGTTGATGATGCCCGCGCTTATGGCTGCGTTCCACTTGATCAAGATGGCAAGGTTTTAGAATTTCTGGAAAAGATGGATCAGCCAAAGGTGAACACTATTAATGCAGGTTGTTATATTTTTAAAAGCAGCGCAATTAAGCAGATTCCCCAAGAGAGCGTAGTAAGTGTTGAGCGGCAGACTTTCCCAGAGCTTTTAAGGAGCAAAGGCGCACTATATGGATATGTCGCTGACTCATATTGGATTGATATGGGAACCCCAGGTTCATATATCAAAGCTTCAAAAGATTTGATT
This sequence comes from Actinomycetota bacterium, assembly GCA_005777515.1. GTDB lineage: Bacteria > Actinomycetota > Actinomycetes > Nanopelagicales > Nanopelagicaceae > MAG-120802. The sequence goes on from SXMA01000014.1 coordinate 2,707, forward strand.
TTAAATCCTGCGATATCACCTGCAACTAGGGGAGTAAGAGATGGAGTGATAATCGCTAAAGATGCGGCGGTGGATGCCACAGCTATGATTTCTGATGGCTCTGCTATTGAATCTGGGGCAGTAATTGGAGCGAATTGCCAAATTAGAGGCTCTATTGTTTCGCAAGGGTCAAGTATTGGTGATGGTTCGATAATCGATAATTGCTATATCGCACCTAATGTTTCAATAGCAAGCGATGAAAAAATATTTGAGAAAATAATCAGTAATTAGCCCACTTTTGCTCCAAAATTACGGAAAAAATCGACAAATTGGGGGTTAATTTCTACCCAAAAAAAGTGGCCAGCAACTTGACACATCCGAATAACAAGCGTGTAATTAGGTCCTAGTAGGCCCACCATTAGGCGTGGGCTCTGTTTTTTAGGGGTATAACTGATGACTGATGCTCGTCGAATAGAGCAGACTTTCATTCCTGGCCCAAGTATCCAATTGGGAAATGGCGAGATCGTTGAGCTATCGTGGCAAGAGCGAGCGCTATGTGCCCAAACCGATCCGGAAGCTTTCTTCCCTGAAAAAGGTGGTTCAACCCGTGAGGCTAAGCGAGTTTGTCTCTCCTGTGAGGTTAGACAAGAGTGTCTTGAATACGCTCTGGCTCATGATGAACGCTTTGGCATCTGGGGCGGACTATCAGAGCGCGAACGCCGTCGCCTTAAGCGCCGCCCAGCTTAAATCTAATAACTATAGGAATTCCAAGTTATTAACTAGAAGAGTTAAGGAAAACTGGTCTAACTTTTTATTTAAACAAGAGGCGGTGTAATGCCTACTTTAGATAATAACTTTGTCACTGCAATCATCGTCTCTCACAATGGAGCTCTCTGGCTGCCTGAAGTTGTTGCATCCCTTGCTAAGCAGAAGCGGGCAATAGATCAAATAATTGCTATTGATACTGGCTCTGAAGATAGTTCCGTGAAATTGCTGCGAGGAGCTGGTATTGCCACAATCTCGACCGCTAAAGAGACTGGCTTTGGCGCAGCAATTAAAGAAGCGCTTAGTAATTCAAGAGTTAAACGAGGAGATGAATCAGAAACAGAGTGGCTCTGGCTAATTCATGATGATTGCGCCCCGGATTCATACGCGCTAAAAGAGCTCTTATCCGCCCTTGATGAGCGACCAGCAGTTGCAATGGCTGGACCCAAATTGCGCGGCTGGCATGATCGAAACCACTTATTAGAGCTAGGAATAAGTATCGCCTCAAATGGCGCTCGCTGGACCGGACTTGAATATCGTGAAGCCGATCAGGGCCAGCATGATGGAGTCAGTGAAGTATTAGCGGTCAGCACAGCTGGGGCATTAATTCGCCGCGATGTCTTTGAAGAGTTAGATGGATTTGATCCAGAACTCTCTTTATTTAGAGATGATGTTGATTTTGGTTGGCGCGTGCATACTGCAGGCCACTCAGTAATCGCTGTTCCAAAGGCGGTTGCCTATCACGCTGAAGCAGCTTCTAATGAACGGAGGCGAATTGATGTCTCAGATGCTTTTCTTCACCGCCCACTTCTTCTAGATCGTAGGCATGCGGCTTATGTTTTGATGGCCAACACATCTTGGTGGCTCCTACCACTAATTGCCCTACAACTTCTCTCAGCATCTCTATTTCGCGCAATTGGTTATCTATTAGCAAAACTTCCAGGATATGCATTAGATGAAATTGCAGCTGTTGCTCTGGTTATTTTGCAGCCCCAGGACTTATTTAGAGCTAGAGCAAAGCGCAGGAAGAATCGTTTAGTTTCATCAAGAGTTATCTCTCGCTTCGTTCCCCCTAGAGGATCGCAGCTGCAATTAGCATTTGAGCGAGCCGGCTCTGCTATTTCTCGCAGTTGGCGCAGCTCATCTATATATGAAGAAAGTGGGGTTACTAGCTCGGCCCTAGACCTAAATGATGAAGCTCTAGAAAATGCTGATATTGATTTAGTTCAGGCTCCATCACCAATTAGATGGCTAACTCGTCGCCCAATACTTAGCGTTTCACTACTTGTCATTTTATTGACCTTAATTGCCTCCCGTAATCGCTTTGGAGCGATAGTTGGTGGCGCTCTAGCGGCAACGCCTACAAAGGCCTTTGAACTCTTTTCAATGTATTCTGATTCTTGGCATACCGTGGGTCTTGGCTCAAGCATTAGCGCGCCGCCTTGGGTGGCCTACATTGGATTTGGTTCCTTTCTTACTGGCGCAAACTCCTCACTATTCATTACTGGACTATTTCTTTGTGCAGTTCCTCTAGCGCTCTGGGGTTCATATCTACTTGCGAAGAAATTTACCAATCTCCATTTCCTTGCACTAACTGCAGCTCTGCTCTATACCTTTTCGCCAACCACGCTAAGCGCTATCAATAGCGGAAGAGTTGGAACCTTAGTTTTAGTGGTAATCGGACCCTGGTTGATTAGATCACTGTTTGGACTAGAGCAGCTTGAGAATCTATCTTGGAGAAAGACTTTCTGGATTGCGCTGCTATTGACCTTTGTCTGCGCCTTCTCACCAATGACATTTATGTCAATTCTTCTCTGGCAGATTATCTTGGTGATCTTTGATGTGATTGCATTTAATTCTAAAAATAATGTGATGGATAAGTCAGTCTTTGATAGAAGAAATGTCCGTCGTATTGCGGTGACAATTACTCCTTTAATCGTTAACGCTCCTTGGTCTATCGAATTTATTCTTCATCCCTCAAGAATTCTTCTCGATCCAGGCTTAAGCCTGGCTGGAGGCGAAGTTCTCTCATTGCTTCTGGGAAATCCTGGCGGAGTTGGAGCTCCGCCGATTTGGATAATTTCACCAATACTTCTTATTGCTGTAATAGCTATTTTTGTTAGTAAGACAGCGAGATTAGGAGAGGTGGCGCTATTTTTTGTCGCCATTGCAGCGCTACTTGGTTCAAGGCAGGTTTCAGGACATGGCAGTTTCGCTCCAGAGCAACTCTGGGTTGGCTCTCTACTGGTAATTCCAACTCTAACTGCGCTGCTTGCGGCAGTAATTATGATTGATAACTACCTACCCAGCCTTAGCCAATCTCATATTGATTATCGCCATATTCTCCTTGGCTTTACCTCCCTGATTTCTGCGCTATCCATTCTTGCTTCAGCAACGTGGTGGCTGGGCTCAGCTAGTAGTGCGCCAGTTCAAGCCAATTCAAAATCTGCACTTCCTGCCTTTCTAAGTGCTAGCGCGCAAACCGAGGGACGTTATAAGACTTTGGTTTTAAGAGCAGAGTCATCCAAGGTGAAATATTTCATCGCTCGAGATAGAGACCTGCAGCTTGGGCAAGCCGATGTAATTACAGGACTTGCCCCAGTAGTGACTAAGGCAATAAATGATTTGATTGCTGGATCTGGAGTTAGTAGCAGTCAAGTCTTTGCCGAGTTTGGAATTCGATACCTCTTTTTAGCAAATCCGGTTGATGAGGAGCTAGTAAGAACTATTGATGGCGCAGGAGGATTTACTAGAGCTGCCTCAACCGATGAAGGAATAACCTGGAAAGTTCCAGGAGCACTTGGCCATATCTCATTTCTATCCCAAGATGGAAGCTATTCAGTCCTACCAAGTGGTGAAGTTGGTGCAGCAGGAAGACTTACATCTGCTGGCGTAATAATAATTACTGAGAAGTATGACAATCGCTGGAAGATGCTTCTTAATGGAACCTATCTACCTTTAACCCAAACTGAAAATGGGGTACCAAGGTTTTATGTTTCAGAACCGGGAGATTTCCTAATCTTCCATGACGCTACCTCAAGAAGAGCCTGGGTCTCACTACAACTATTGACCTTTCTGACCTTAATTATTCTCGCTCTTCCGGCTCGCCGCAGAAGAAGTCAGATGAGTGAGCAGGAGTTGGCATGAAAGAGACGCGCGCCAGCTTTGCACTCTTGATTTTTATCATTATCGCCCATATTGCCCACCTACTACCTCAGAGCTCTTCTAACTCTGTTGTTACTCAGTCATATCCAGCGACAGCATGTCCTGCTGGAGTATCGGGCGCGAAAGCAACTGCCCTGCTTGCGACTAAAAATATTGAGATAAGAAATATCAATCAACCAAATGCAGAGCTAAAAAAGAATGGCTCGGGAAGCTATCCACTCAATCGTGGAGCTATTTTGGTGGCTGGAAATCCTGCAAATACCAATGTAATTATGACCAGATCTGGCAAGTGGAGCAGCGCTGCTACCTGCACCATTAGTGGCCCTATCAATTGGTTTGTTGGTGGAACAGCTAATGTCACCAGTCAATCAAAGTTAATTATGATCAATAGCGGGCTAAGTGATGCCCTAATTGATCTAACCGCTTACTCTGAAAGCGGGGCTAGTCAGAGCCTTCCAGTGACAGTTAAAGCCTCATCTGAGAAAGTAGTTCGAATCGACTCGCTATCACCTGGTTCTGAGCGGATCGTTTTAAAGGTTGAAACTCGAAGTGGTCGCATAACTTCATATCTATTAGATGAGCGAGTACGCGGCTTAACCAATATTGGTGGAGATTTTGTTCCAGCAATGTCAGAGGCAGGTAAAGAA
>SXMA01000061.1 GCA_005777515.1 Actinomycetota bacterium
TCACGTACCTTCTTTCAAGGTGTTTTGATTGTAAATTCCTTGATGGTGTTGATGCCTGTCTTCTTTCTTCTGAATTCATCACTTCGTGAATCAAATGAATTTGCCAGAACACCCTTTGCTCTTGCTAGAGATCCGTTCTGGCAGAACTATAAGCGAGTTTGGAGCGAGGGGGAATTTGGCTCATATTTTATCAATTCATTTATAATTACAGGTGGATCACTAATTCTAATTTTGATTCTTGCCTTAGGAGCAGGTTTTGTTCTAGGCAGATATTCATTCAGAGGCAATAATATAATTTTTGGATTCATCCTCACTGGAATGTTAGTGCCTGCGAAACTCGCAATTCTGCCACTCTTCATTCAGCTTAAGTGGATGAATCTATTAGATTCTCGATTAGGATTAATTTTAGTTTATACCTCAGCAGCCCTTCCTGCAGCTGTTTTTATCATGAGTGGTTTCTTTAAATCTCTTCCGACAGATTTAGATAATGCAGCAAGAATCGATGGAGCAAGTGAATTCAAATTACTTTCAAAGGTATTGGTTCCCTTAGTTCGCCCTGGAATGGCTATCGTGGCTATCTATTCAGCTATTCCTATTTGGAATGACTTCTTTCTTCCTCTTGTTTTTCTGCAAAGCCCAGAGAAGAAGACATTGATGCAGGGGTTAACCGTATTTTTTGGCCAATATGCCTCACAGTGGGGGGTTTTATTTGCTGGGCTCTGCTTAGCAGCCCTTCCTTTAGTGGTGCTCTATTTGATACTTTCCGAACAGTTCATAAAGGGTCTTACTGCCGGCGCCGTGAAAGGCTAATCAAATGCTCAGTCTCGGAATAGATGGGGGTTCATCTTCAGCAAAGTGGACCCTGATAGATGAAACAGGTGCCATCAAATCCCAAGGCTCGAGTAATCCCATAGATGGTCATCTCTATCGAGTTGAATCACAAGAGAAGATAGTTAAGTTTTTATCAGAACTAAAAAGAGAATTAGGGACCCTAAATCCTGATTGCATAACCCTTGGAATAACGGGGTTGGGCTCTGTTGAAAAGTTAGAAGAGTATCTCCAAAAGGCCTTCCCTAGTTCGAAGTTATCTATAGGCACTGATGTAGCACTTGCCTATCGATCTGAGTTTAAAAATGGCGAAGGAATTTATCTCTATGCTGGAACTGGATCCATCGCAGTTCACATCACCGAAACTGGTGAAGAAATCAGTCTTGGTGGCTGGGGATATTTGCTTGGAGATGAAGGAGCGGGTTATTGGATTGGTCGAGCAGCACTTCGTCACTTAATGACTCAAATTGAAGAACTCTCATCATTAGATGAGCTATCAACTACGATATCGCAAACTATTGGCGGTAAGGATTGGCCAACGATTCGACATTTTGTTTACTCAAAAGATAGATCAGCTATTGCTGGCTTAACTCCAATTGTTGCAAATTGTGCATCAAATGGCTCTAGAAGCGCAGCTAAGATATTAGACGAGGCAGCAAGCCATCTAGCTGAACTTGCGCTAAGAATGGAGAGAAGGCTAAAGAGTGTAAATATGCCGATCGCTTTTGGCGGTGGAATTTCAAATCCAGCACTTGGTATTGGCCAGGCAATAAAGTCAAAGTTAGGCAGAGAAATTCAAATTAATTTTCATAATCATTCGCTCACTGCTGCAAAACTAGGCTTAAACTAAAGGGGAAATTTCTTTCCTGGATTAAAGATCTTATTTGGGTCAAGAATTGCTTTAATCTCTTGCTGAATCCTCAAGATACGCTCTGGCGTTTCATTAATAATCGCAGATAGCTTTAATCCACCGATCCCATGTTCACCACTTGCTGTGCCACCAAGGCTTTGTGCTAGCGCGATAATCTCATCAAATGCCTTAAGTGCTTTAGCTTCAGCCTCCTTATCATTATGAGGATAGATGATTGTCGGATGCATATTTCCATCGCCGGCATGACCAAAGACTCCAACTTTCACTGAGTGTTTTTTTGCAATACTTTCAACCCCAGAGATTAGTTGTGAAATCTTTGAAACTGGAACTGCAACATCATCAAGTAGGGCCACTCCAAGTCGCTCCAATGAAGAGTAGGCCAACTTTCTAACCTGGATCAAATCATCTGAATCCTTAGGGTCATCAGAGTATATAGCATCAAGTGCGCCATGTTTAAGTGCCATCTCTTGAGCCCTCTGACAATCAATTGCTGACTCATCGCTTTGCATTATTAACACTGCTTCACAATTTTCAAAGCCCATCGGCTTCCACTCTTCAACTGCACTCAAAGTTGTCTTATCAATTAGCTCAAGCATTGATGGCCTGACTATCAACATTTCGATTGCCGCATCAGCGGCCTTTGTAATACTTGGAAATGTGGCAATTAGAGTCACTGGTTTCTTTAAACGAGGCACTAAGGAGAGAGTTGCTTCAACAACAACTCCTAGCGTTCCTTCAGAACCTATGAAGAGATGTAGTAAATCAAGGGTGGTGACTGCTTTTTTGGTGGGGAATCCAAATTCAACAATTTCTCCATCTGATAAGACAACCTTTATCGCCCTAACATGCTGCGCAGTAACTCCATATTTGACGCAGCACATCCCGCCAGCATTTGTTGCGATATTGCCACCAATTGTGGACCAGGAGCGGCTAGCAGGATCGGGCAGATAGGTAAGCCCGAACTCTCCTGCAGCCTTATCTAAATCGCTATTGATTACTCCTGCCTCAACTCTTGCTATCTGATTGACTTGATCAATTTCTATGATCTTGTTTAGTTTTTCAAGTGAGATAACGATGCAGCCTTGAATTGAATTAGCTCCGCCTGCAAGCCCACTACCAGCTCCTCTTATTACAACAGGAATTGATTCTTGATTAGCAAACTTAACAGCCTTTGAAACTTCATCAATTGTCTTAGCAATCAATACAGCAGCAGCCTTAGCTGATGGGGCAAAGGGCGCCTGATCTCGTTCATAAGATTTGAGTATCTGTTCATCGTCAATTACAGCGCAATCTCCACCAAGTGCGGCGCGAAGAGCCTTAGAAACACTCATGGGAATACTCTAATGACTCTGTAATACTCTGCGCTCTTATGGCTCGTAACATCATCAATATTGAAGGGGTCTCAAAAGCCTTTGATATTCGCCCCCTGTTAGTTGATGTCTCACTAGGAATATCTGAAGGTGAACGCATCGGCATTGTTGGTCGAAATGGTGGCGGTAAATCAACACTTCTTAAAATTCTGGCAGGCCTTGAAGAGCCCGATGCTGGACGAGTAACAAGAGCTAACTGGGCAAAGCTTGGCTCACTAAGCCAGGTTGATAGCGCAGGGCCAGGGGCAACAGTTCGAGATGTTGTGGTTGGAGTTAAGAAAGTTCATGAGTGGGCAAGTGATGCTGGGGTGCGAGAGATATTTGCAGGACTCTTTGGTGGATATGAGAGCTCAATTATGGATCGCCCCTTTGCCTCATTATCAGGAGGCGAGAAGCGAAGAGTCGGTATTGCAAAGCTATTAATCCAGAGCCTAGATATTGTCTTACTTGATGAACCAACAAATCATCTTGATGTTGAAGGAGTGGCCTGGCTTGCTAAACATCTTCGCAAGCGCCGTGAACTTGCTGTTGTCGTAATTACCCATGATCGTTGGTTTTTGGATGAGGTATCAGATTCCATCTGGGAAGTATTTGATGGAAA
>SXMA01000062.1 GCA_005777515.1 Actinomycetota bacterium
CCCGGAAGTTAAGCCTCTCAGCGTCGATGGTACTGCACGGGTCACCTTGTGGGAGAGTAGAACGCCGCCGGACTTATATTAGAAACGAGGGGTTGCAGTTTACTGCGGCCCCTTTTTTCTTTTCATCTCTAACATAGAATTCAAGATAGTGATTAAGGAGGAGCTAATGGTTGAAAGACCTGCACGTCCTTCCTATAACAAGAGCTCTGATCGGAGGCCCTCTTCTAGAAAACCTACTGATAGAAAACCAAGCGATAGAAAACCAAGTGATCGCAGAGGTTCAGATAGAAGTGGTCCAAGACCTGCAAGAGGCGGTGTTGGTCGCGAGAGAAATGATTTACGCGATGAAAACAGAAGAGTAAGAAAATTTGCAGAACCTGATATTCCAATTGAAGTAACTGGAAAAGAGCTAGAGAAGAGAGATGCATTTGCACTCGGCACACTGGCTGCTGAAAACGGAGAAGTTGTTGCAAAGCATTTAGTCTGTATTAATTTATTTCTTGAAAGTGATGCAGAGCGAGCCTTTTGGCATGGCCAGGCAGCAGTGTTTAGAGCGGGGCGAGTTGCAATTGTTAGAGAGCGGGCTGGAATTGCTGCGCTGAATTTCAAGAAATATGAGATTGCTCAAAAAGAGTTAAGAGCGGCGATAAGAATTTCAGGCTCTCAATCTGCTCTGCCATATCTTGCGCAAGCAGAGCTTGCCCTGGGAAATCCCCGAAAAACCCTTGAAATTGCAGGCTCTATCGATCCCAAATTACTAACCCAAGGCGAGCGAGTAGAGCTTCGCATTGCCGCTGCCGGGGCTAGAAGCGCCCTTGGTCAAAGCGATGCAGCTGTTGTGACTCTAACCTGTCCAGAGCTAACACTTAGCGATGCCAGCTTTGCTGCCAAACTTCAAGGCGCGTATATCCAGGCCTTAATTGCAGCCGGGCGGTTAAAAGAGGCTGAGGAATTTAGAGTTAAGTATCAAAAGATTGAACCCTCTGAAGAATCAAAGGGCTAAGAGCTAGCCAATTGGCTATCTTTCTCCCATGGCAAATGATCTCTTATCAGCACTTCGCACCTATCTCACCAAGCTCTCATCAGGGGAGAAGAGTCCGCAGGAGATAGCTGCAGCTTTGAATCAATGGGCGAAGGAAAGTGGCGAGGCAATTAAAACTCGCGTTGAAGAAGAGGTAAAGACAAGTGTTAAGAAGATGGGTTTTGCAAAGCAAGAGGATTTAGATCGACTCGCAAGAGATGTTGAACTCTTAAAAACAAGGCTGGTCACAAGCCCAAGGGCTTCAAAGCCAGCGAAGAAGAAGGCTCCAACAAAAAAGAGAGCTGCCAAAAAGAGTGCGAGTAAGAAAAAATGAGCGAGAACCTGGAGAATCTAGAGCAGATCTCAGCTATCAAGAAGCGAATTAATGAGATTGCCTTTGCTCCTCTGGCCGAACATGGCGCGCTCTTTGATCAAGTTAACCAAGATTTATCAGCGGCGCTAACTCTTGTTGAAGGTATTTCTAGCCAGAGCCAGTCTTAAGAAGTTTCCAGCCACCGCATTCATCTAGAGCTGCAGGAAGATCAATGAGAACTCGTTTAGATGCTGAGTTGGTAAGACGAGGCCTTGCAAGATCTAGAGAAGATGCCGTTGATTTAATTGAGTCAAGATCAGTTCTCGTCCGAGGTATTCCAGCTACAAAGCCAGCAACGCAGGTCGATCCAGAGACCTCGATAACTCTTGCGGGCAAGCGAGATGATTATGTTTCAAGAGGTGGCTATAAATTAGCCGGAGCACTTGATGCCTTCAAGGAGATAAGAGTCAGTGGCGCTATTGCTCTCGATGCCGGAGCATCAACGGGTGGTTTCACTGATGTATTGCTTAAGAGGGGGGCGGCAAAGGTAATCGCTGTTGATGTCGGATATGGACAATTAGCCTGGGAGCTTCGAAGCGATCCACGGGTTGAGATACACGATCGCACAAATGTGCGCACTCTAAGTAGTGAGATCATCAAAGAGAGCGTGGAGTTAGTGGTTGCTGATCTCTCCTTTATTTCACTATCCCTAGTTATCCCCGCTCTGCTCTCAGTGAGCAAGAGCGAAGCAGATTTTCTCCTTATGGTTAAGCCTCAATTTGAAGTCGGGCGAGAGCGATTGGGGGCCGGGGGAGTTGTGAGAGATCCAGAGCTTAGAAAGGTTGCAGTTAGGGATATTGCAAGGAGCGCCTTTGATGCAGGTTTGGGTACCGTTGGAGTAGTGGCCAGCTGCCTTCCAGGACCTTCTGGAAATGTTGAATATTTTCTCTGGCTTAAATCTGGAGCAGAGATGATTTCAGATAAAGAGTTAGAGCTGGCGATAGTGAAAGGACCGCAGTAGATGGCAAAGCGTGAAGTTCTACTAGTCCTTCATCCAACTCGCCCAGAAGCAAAAGAGCTTGCTGGAACTATTGTCAAAACTCTTGGCGCAGAGGGTCTTAGCTTTATCTCAAGTGCGGATACTGGAATTTCAGGTGTTACTCAAGTTGGAAGCGAGCAAGTAAGGCAGAAATATAGCGAGATTGAACTGGTGCTAGTCCTTGGCGGCGATGGAACTATTTTGCGTGGGGCAGAACAGATACACGGGTCGAATATCCCAGTGCTAGGAATCAATTTAGGTCATGTTGGCTTTCTCGCGGAAATTGGAAAACCAAGTCAGACAGAGATTATCTCGGCCATTAGAGAGAAGAAATACAAGACTGAAAAGCGTATGACCCTGGCATATCAAGTATTTAGAGGCGATGAGTTAGTTACTAAAGGCTGGGCGCTTAATGAAGTAACAGTTGAGCGAAGTACTGAGGCGATGATTGAGCTCTTTGTTCAAGTTGATCACAGACCACTTTCAAGATGGGGCTGCGATGGAGTTATCTGCGCAACGCCAACAGGATCAACTGCTTATGCCTTTAGCGCAGGCGGCCCAGTTGTTTGGCCAGAGGTTGAAGCGCTAGTTCTTCTGCCACTTGCAGCTCATGCGCTCTTCTCAGATCCAATGGTCATTAGCGCAGATTCAGAGATTGCCATCGATGTTGAAAGCGATGAGGGCGTTATATCAGCTGATGGTCTTCGCAAGTTTGCCTTGAAAGAAAAGGATCGCGTTGTTCTAACCTCCGATAAAAGCTATATAAACCTAGCCCATATTGACGCAGCGCCATTTACCGATCGCCTTGTCGCTAAGTTTAAATTACCGGTTGATGGCTGGCGCGGTGAGTAAAAAGGGCGAGCGTAAAGGCTCACTCTTAGAAGAAATCAATATCCGCTCACTTGGGCTAATTGATAGCGCAACGATTGAGTTTAAAGAGGGCTTGAATGTAATTACCGGTGAAACTGGAGCTGGTAAAACCATGCTTCTAAATGCCCTCTCCTTGATTTTAGGACAGAAGGCCGATGCTGATTACATCAGACAAGGCCAGCAGAGAGCTGTGGTAAGTGGACGTTTTAGATTGCCTGATAAATTAAGTGATGAGTTTAAGGCACTCATTAAAGAACATGAGCCTGAGATTGAGGAATCATCAATCCTTCTTTCAAGACATTTAGGTAGAGATGGAAAATCAAAAGCTCAACTATCGAGCTCTGCTACAACGGCAAGTACCTTAATATCTTTTGCAGATCAACTAATTGAAATTCATGGACAGCATGCCAATTTAGTTTTAGCAAAAGCAAATAAGCAACGAGAGATTCTAGATATCTTTGCAGGTCAAGGCCTTTCACTCGCTCTTCTTGCTTATCAAGAGGCGCTGAAGAACTACCAGCTGCTGCGCAGAGAGATCACAGAACTTAAGAAAGCTCTAGGTGATAGAGATAGCGAGATCAAATCACTTGAAGAGTTAGTAAATGACTTCGCCAAATTAAAGCCTCAAAGCTCCGAGCTATCCCAGCTGGAGGCTCAGATTTCAAAGCTTGAAAGCGTTGAGGATCTAAGGATTGCCTCACTTGGTGCCCAACAAGCGCTCTCAGATGAAGAGGCAGGAGCTCTAAACTCATTGCATAGCGCTAAGAAATCTCTAACCGGTGCCAAAGGGCGAGATACTCAATTAGACCAAATCGCAGAGGTTGTTTCAGAGAAACTCTTTGATTTAATTGATGCAGCCTCAGATCTTGATCGGTATTTAGATTCTCTCTCCGCAGATCCGCAAGCCCTTGAATTGGCGCAATCGCGCAGAGCTGCCTTGAGCTCTTTTGCCAAGAAATATGGCAAATCAAGTGATAAGAACGAGGCGCTAGCTGAGGCAATTGATAAAGCAGAGGGAGCAAAGAATCGAATAAAGGACTTAAGCGGGGGAGATGATCGCTTAGCTGAGATGGCAAGAGAGCTAGAAGAATTGCGAGTCAAGCTTGTTGATGCAGCAAAGACGCTGAGCGCTCTTAGAATCCAATCTGCGCAAAAGCTCTCTTCATCTGTCAGCGAAGAGCTAGTTGAACTTGCTATGGCAAAAGCAGTATTCGAAGTTAGAGTTGAAAGTAAAGATGGAAATAGTGATGATCATTTCTCACCTTTTGGCCTAGATGAAGTCTCCATGCTCTTTACCGCTCATAGCGGCGGGGAATTGCTTGCAGTATCTAAGGCCGCAAGTGGTGGAGAGCTCTCTCGTTTGATGTTGGCACTTGAGGTGGTCTTGGCTGGCTCTTATCCACTTGGCACATATGTATTTGATGAGGTTGATGCCGGCGTTGGAGGCAAGGCAGCACTTGAAGTTGGAAAGCGCTTGAGAAAGCTTGCTATGAATTCACAAGTAATTGTCGTTACTCATCTGCCGCAGGTTGCGCTCTGGGCTGATAATCACATCTTGGTTGAGAAAGATAGCAACGGTCTTCTGTCATCAACGTCAATCAAATCTTTAAGTGATCAAGAGCGTGAGATTGAGATTGCTCGAATGCTCTCAGGCATTGAAGAATCAGAACACGCCCAAGATCACGCTCGGGAACTGCTCAATTTACGCTTCAGCGATGTTGGATGATAAGTTTGCCTTCCATGACCGCCCCTCATGTGACCAAACATCTCTTTGTCACCGGCGGAGTCGCCTCAAGTCTTGGTAAAGGTCTTACTGCATCTAGTTTAGGTCGCCTGCTTGTAGCGCGGGGCCTCAGAGTCACAATGCAAAAGCTTGATCCCTACATCAATGTTGATCCAGGCACAATGAATCCTTTTCAGCATGGCGAAGTATTTGTCACCGATGATGGCGCAGAGACCGATCTAGATATCGGCCACTATGAGAGATTTCTAGATACCAACCTTCATGGTTCAGCCAATGTCACAACTGGTCAGATCTATCAAAGAGTAATTGCAAGAGAGCGCCATGGTGAGTATCTAGGTGAGACGGTTCAAGTAATTCCTCATATCACCAATGAGATTAAAGAGCGCATTCGCGCAATGGCAGCTCCCGATATGGATCTAGTCATTACTGAAATTGGTGGAACTGTTGGCGATATTGAATCCCTGCCTTTTTTAGAGGC
>SXMA01000063.1 GCA_005777515.1 Actinomycetota bacterium
CCTCCTGCAAAAGTTTGAGTTTATTCAACATCTGCGGATAGTTCTTGAATTCGGCGAGGGCATGGTCAACGGTCATGTCCAGCACGTCGGCAATCGAATATTGGTCGCGGAACATCACCTGCAGCGTCTCGCGGTTGAAACGCCTGCCGTGACAGACATCACACGGAACGTACACATCGGGCAGGAACTGCATTTCGATGCGCAGTTCGCCTTGTCCCTGACAAGCTTCGCAGCGTCCGCCGTGGACGTTGAAGGAGAAGCGCCCCTGTTGATAGCCACGCACTTTTGCTTCACTTGTTTCAGAAAATAGCGCACGAATCTTGTCAAAGACTCCAGTATAGGTAGCGGGGTTTGAGCGCGGGGTTCTACCAATTGGTGATTGATCTACGTGAACGACTTTATCGAGTTGATCGATACCAGTAATACTTCTATGGCGACCAGGAACTATTCGAGCTCCATTTAACTTATTTGCCAGCACGGAATAGAGAATGTCATTTACCAGGGTGGATTTTCCAGAGCCGCTGACTCCTGTAACGGCAACAAATACTCCGAGCGGGATAGTTACATCAACATTTCTTAAGTTATTCTCTTTAGCTTCCTTGATGGTCAGGACTCGCTTAGCGTTAACCGCTCGTCGCTTCTTAGGGATGCCAATTTTTGATCGACCTGAAATATAGGCTCCAGTGATTGACTTCTTTGAATCTATCAAAGCTTGATAGTCACCTGATACGACTATCTCTCCGCCATGCTCTCCCGCACCTGGGCCAATATCAACTATCCAGTCCGCAGTTCTTATTGTCTCTTCATCGTGTTCCACGACAATTAATGTATTTCCTAGGTCCCTAAGATGTGTCAGAGTTTCAATCAGGCGCTTATTATCTCTTTGATGAAGTCCGATACTTGGTTCATCTAGAACATAGAGCACTCCAACTAAACCTGAGCCAATCTGAGTTGCAAGGCGAATTCGCTGCGCTTCACCTCCTGAGAGGGTCGCTGCAGGTCTTGCAAGAGTTAGGTATTCAAGTCCAACATCAAGTAAAAACCCAAGCCGAGCATGAACTTCCTTCATCACTCGCTCTGCGATTTTGGCCTCACGCGATGCAAGTTTTAAAGCTTTTAAAAACTTTGCGCAGTCCTCAATTGAAAGCTCGCAAATCTCTGCGATGTTCTTGCTTCCTAAGGTAACAGCCAATACCTCCGGCTTTAGACGAGAACCATTACAGGCAGGACATGGGATTTGGCGCATATAGGCTTCAAATCTCTCTCTGCTGTAATCACTATCAGTTTCTGAGTGCCTGCGATGAACAAAGGGAATGACTCCTTCAAATCCTGTGGAGTAATTTCTCACTCGACCATAGCGGTTCTTATACTTAACATGAACTTCGTATTCATAACCATTCAAAATTGCATCTTTCGCTTTGACAGAGAGTTTGCTCCATGGGGTATTTAGGGAGAACTTAACGTCAGCAGCTAGAGCCTCTAAAAGATTTATGAAGTAGTCGGAGGATTGCCCGCCCGACCAAGGAGCAATTGCACCATCATTTATTGAAATTGAGTCATCTGGAATCACTAGCTCTTCATCAACTTCAAGTTTTGAGCCTATGCCAGAGCACTCAGCGCAGGCCCCAAATGGTGAATTAAAGGAGAACGATCTTGGCTCCATCTCCTGGAAGGAAAGACCACAATCATGGCAAGCCAAAAGTTCACTATAGGTTCGTTCTTTATCTGCGCCTTTAGCATCAACAAAATCGAGAGTCACAAGACCATTGGCAAGCTTTAAAGCTGTTTCGATTGAATCAGTTAAACGCTGTCTTCCCTCTGGCTTTGCAGTTAAGCGATCAATTACTACTTCGATAGTATGTTTTTCTTGTTTCTTCAGCTTTGGAACGTCAGTTAAGGCAACTGTTGTTCCATCAACTCGGACCCTGGAGTATCCCTGAGCAATGAAATCTTTGAAGAGATCTACGAACTCTCCCTTTCGCGCCCTAATAACTGGTGCCAATACTTGAAACTTAGTCTCTGCCGGAAGCTCCAGAATCTGATCAACAATATTTTGTGGTGTCTGCTTTGCAATCTCTTTTCCACACTTAGGGCAATGTGGCTTTCCAGCTCTGGCAAAGAGAAGACGAAGATAGTCATATACCTCAGTAATGGTTCCAACTGTCGATCTTGGATTTCGATTTGTTGATTTTTGATCAATAGATACAGCTGGTGAGAGGCCCTCGATGAAGTCCACATCTGGCTTATCCATCTGTCCCAGAAATTGGCGAGCATATGCAGAAAGGGACTCGACGTAGCGCCTCTGACCTTCAGCAAATATTGTGTCGAAGGCAAGAGATGATTTACCAGATCCAGACAGCCCTGTAAAAACAATCATGGTGTTTCTTGGAAGATCAAGAGAGACATTCTTAAGGTTATGTTCTCTTGCACCACGAACTATTAAACGATCTGCGCTCATCACATGCCTCCTTCCTGCATCCCTCGAAGCTCCCTTTTTAACTCTTTTATTTCGTCTCGCAGACGAGCTGCAAGTTCAAATTGCAATTCAGATGCTGCATTTCTCATCTGCTCGCTTAGAGAATCGATTAGGCCCAATAGCTCAGCAAGCGGTAAGGCTACGAGTGATTTGGCATGCACGCCAACTGGAGTCTGACTCATCCCGCGCTTCTTATTTCCAGCAAGAAGAGCATTGGTATCCTCGCTCTCCTCAGCGATTAAATCGGTGATGTCTGCAATCTTTTTACGAAGCGGCTGAGGATCAAGACCTGCTGCAAGGTTGTAGGCCACCTGCTTAGCTCTTCTTCGATTGGTTTCATCAATTGCTCTAGTCATGGAATCTGTCACTTTGTCGGCATACATATGAACCTCGCCTGAAACATTTCGGGCCGCGCGTCCAATAGTTTGAATTAGCGAGCGAGTTGAGCGCAGGAAACCCTCTTTATCAGCATCGAGAATTGCAACGAGTGATACCTCAGGAAGATCCAGACCCTCACGTAGCAAGTTGATTCCGATTAGAACATCGTATTCACCAAGCCTTAACTCCCTAAGCAGCTCTACTCTTCTTAAAGTATCGACCTCTGAATGCAGATATCTAACCCTGATTCCAGCATCTGTAAAGAAATCAGTTAAATCCTCAGCCATCTTCTTTGTCAGCGTTGTAACTAATACCCGCTCATTCTTCTCAGCTCTTATCTTAATTTCGGACATTAAGTCATCGATTTGATTCTTGATTGGCTTCAAAACAATCTTGGGATCGACAAGTCCAGTTGGCCTGATAACCTGCTCAACAAATACTCCCCCTGTTTTCTCCATCTCATATGGGCCAGGGGTTGCGGAGAGATAAACCTTCTGAGGGGTGCGCTCTAGAAATTCGGCAAACTTTAAGGGACGGTTATCAAGAGCGCTTGGCAGGCGAAAGCCATGCTCTACAAGCGTTCTCTTCCTTGAGGCATCGCCTTCATACATCGCCCCAATTTGCGGGACAGTGATATGAGATTCATCAATGACGCATAGGAAATCCTCTGGGAAGTAATCAAGTAGACAGTTAGGGGCTGAGTCTGGCTCTCGAAAATCTATATGCCTGGAGTAATTCTCAATTCCAGAGCAGAAGCCAAGCTGAAGCATCATTTCTATATCAAATGTGGTCCGCATCCTAAGCCGCTGAGCCTCAAGTAACTTATTGGCCTTCTCTAACTCTTTAAGACGAACATCAAGCTCTGCTTCAATATTGGCAATAGCTCGCTTCATCGTCTCAGGCCCAGCCGAGTAGTGTGTTGCTGGAAATATGAAAACTTCTTTAACATCACTAACAATCTCGCCGGTTAGTGGATGTAGAGTTGTTAAGCGTTCAATTTCATCGCCAAAGAATTCAATTCTGGTAGCGAGCTCTTCATAGACTGGAATAATTTCAACAGTATCACCACGAACTCTGAAAGTTCCCCTTTCAAAGGCCATATCGTTTCGCTTGTACTGGATATCAACAAAGCGTCTAAGTAAAACATTTCTATCAATTTTGTCTCCCACAGATAAAGTGATCATTCGATCGATATATTCCTGCGGAGTACCAAGGCCGTATATGCATGAGACCGAGGCAACAACTATTACATCGCGCCTGGTTAAAAGTGAGTATGTGGCCGAGTAACGAAGACGCTCAACTTCAGAATTAACTGAGGAGTCTTTCTCTATGAAGGTATCAGTCTGTGGGACGTAGGCCTCAGGTTGGTAATAGTCGTAATAAGAGACAAAGTATTCAATGGCATTATTTGGCATTAGCTCTTTAAACTCATTTGCAAGTTGAGCCGCAAGAGTTTTATTTGGTGCAAGAACTAAGGTTGGACGCTGAACTGCCTCAATTAGCCAGGCAGTGGTTGCAGACTTTCCAGTTCCAGTAGCTCCGAGTAAGACCACATCTGTCTCACCGCTATTAATTCTGCGGGTCAACTCCGCAATGGCATCTGGTTGATCACCAGCTGGCTTAAAGTCACTGATGACTTCAAAGGCCCGATTAGCTCTAGGTGTTGATGTAACTGCCCGCGCCATGTTACAAACCTGGCTTTTGCGCTCTAGGTAGGAGCTCGTTAGCCATTAACTCCTCAACCGCCCTAGTTAACTCATCGATGCCGCCATCATTTCTAATGACGTAGTTAGCTATCTTCTCCCGCTCCGAATCACTTACCTGAGCTGCCATTCGCTGGGTAATCTCGTAATCCTTGAAACCCCGCAAACGCAAACGCTCACGTCTTATTTCCTCATCTGCTGAGACTGTGACAACATAATCAAATCTCTTTGCACCATCACTTTCAACAAGTAAGGGAATCTGATTAATTAAAATGGCTCCACTCGGCAGCTTTCTTGCTAGCTTCTCAGCAGCTTCTCGGACCAGTGGATGAATTATTGATTCTAACTTCTTTCGTAATCCACTTTCCTTAAAGACGACTGCTGCCAATTTTGAACGATCTATCTGCCCTTCACTTAAAATTGAGTCGCCAAAGGCAGTAACAACTTCCTCATATCCTGGGCTTCCTCGCTCAATTACCTCACGGGCTAATTGATCAGAATCAATGACTAATGCGCCAAGTTCCTCCAGAATCTCACCAACCAGGCTCTTACCTGATCCGATACCACCAGTTAGCGCAACTCTTAACACTGCTTCAGCCTACCTAGAAAAATAAAACTGGGCCCTTCATAGAAGGACCCAGTGATTTAAAACGAGGCAGAGTTACTCTGCTTCAGGGGTAGCAACTGAGGCAGCTGCAGCATCGGCTGCTTGAGCCTCTGCCTTCTGCTTCTTATGAGCCAAGAATCTAGTTTGAGCTTCAGCATATTGACGCTCCCACTCCTGGCGCTGAGTTTCATATCCTGGCTGCCACTCCTGGGTTGAAGCATCGAAGCCTTCAGGATAAATAAAGTTTCCTTTTTCATCATAACGAGCTGGCATTCCATACTGAGTTGGATCAAAAGCTTCAACTGCAACATCTTGTCCCTCATTTGCTTGCTTAAGAGAAAGTGAGATGCGGCGGCGCTCTAGATCAATGTCGATGATCTTTACGAACAAAGAGTCTCCAACTTGAACTACCTGCTCTGGAATTTCAACATGGCGCTCTGCTAGCTCTGAGATGTGAACTAAACCTTCGATTCCATCAAATACCTTTATAAAGGCACCGAATGGAACTAATTTAGTGACCTCACCTGGCACTACCTGATTAATAGTGTGGGTGCGAGCAAATGCTTGCCATGGATCTTCTTGTGTTGCTTTGAGGGAAAGCGAAACTCTCTCTCGCTCAAAATCAACTTCCAGAACTTCAACAGTAACCTCATCGCCAACGGCAACAACTTCACCTGGATGATCGATATGTTTCCAAGAGAGCTCAGAGACGTGGACAAGACCATCAACGCCGCCAAGGTCTACGAATGCACCAAAGTTAACGATTGATGAAACTACACCTTCGCGCACTTGACCCTTGATTAACTGATTGAGGAAAGTGGTGCGTGATTCAGATTGGCTCTGCTCCAAAAATGCTCTACGGGATAGAACTACGTTGTTACGGTTCTTATCAAGTTCAATGATGCGAGCTTCAATTTCTTTTCCAATATACGGCGAGAGATCTCTGACCCGGCGCATCTCAACAAGCGATGCTGGTAGAAAGCCTCTTAGGCCAATATCAACAATTAATCCGCCCTTAACAACTTCGATTACTGTACCTGTGACAACTTCGTCGCGCTCTTTCTTGCCTTCAATATCGCTCCAGGCTTTCTCATACTGTGCGCGCTTCTTAGAAAGTATTAAGCGACCTTCTTTATCTTCCTTCTGCAGAACTAGGGCTTCAACGCGATCTCCAACTTTGACCAATTCACTTGGATCAAGGTCATGGCGGATTGAGAGCTCTCTAGCTGGAATTACACCTTCAGTTTTATAACCAATATCAAGTAGGACTTCGTCGCGATCTACCTGGACTATTACGCCAGAGACTAGATCTCCATCATTGAAATTCTTTATTGTGCCTTCGATTGCGGCAAGAAAATCTTCTGCATTTCCAACATCGTTTACTGTAATTTGAGTTGACAAGGTACTCCGTGGGGAACTTTTCTAGTAGGGCACGCACAAAGTCCGACTCCATCTACTTGTAGATTTTCTACTAGCAAAGGGGCGCTTCCTACTACGTCCGAGGAGGCACAGGAACCTTAAGCGAGGGCGTAAATCTACTTTCTCATGCGCTCATCGGTCAATTTGAGGCTAGTGGGCTGCTAAATCCCAACTCTTTCCAAAGCCAATATTGACATCAAGCGGAGCCTTTAGCTCAAAAGCACTTCCCATCTGTTTTCTTACCAATTCTTTCATGACCTCATGCTCACCTTGGGCGACTTCGAAGATTAATTCATCATGGACCTGAAGTAATAACCTTGAAGATAAATTCTTACTCTTCATAGCTTTTTCTACATTTAGCATTGCAACTTTAATTATGTCTGCAGCAGATCCTTGGATTGGAGCATTCAGAGCCATCCGCTCTGCCATTTCGCGTCTGCCACGATTTTCATGGTTTAGATCAGGTAGATAGCGCCTTCTTCCCAGAATCGTTTCGGTATAGCCTTTTTCTCTAGCAATTTTTACAACTTCTTTCAAATAATCTTGAATGCCTCCAAATCTTTCGAAATACTTACTCATCAAAATACTTGCATCAGTCGGTGAAATATCTAATTGCTGTGCAAGTCCATAAGAGGAAAGACCATAGGCAAGTCCATAGGACATTGCCTTAATCTGCCTTCTCATATCTGCATCAACTTTAG
The DNA here is from genome assembly GCA_005777515.1 of Actinomycetota bacterium. Lineage (GTDB taxonomy): Bacteria > Actinomycetota > Actinomycetes > Nanopelagicales > Nanopelagicaceae > MAG-120802. Next base: position 7,285 of record SXMA01000063.1, read on the forward strand.
ATACTGGAACATCAAATACTTGTGCGCCAACCGTTGAATGCAAGTCTTCCCCGGTTCTAAATGCTTCGAGTAGTCCCTTGTCATCAGATAAGTGGGCCATAATGCGCATCTCAATCTGGCTGTAATCAGCAGTTAATAGATCAACAAATGGCTCTTGGGCGATAAAGCAGTTTCTGATTCTCCTCCCCTCATCGCTTCTGATCGGAATATTTTGCAAGTTCGGCTCTGTTGATGAAAGCCGACCCGTTGCCGTTGTCGTCTGCTGAAAGGTGGTGTGAATTCTGCTATCAGCTTTAGTTGAATTAAGTAGTCCATCAACAGTTGTTCTAAGCTTTCCAACTTCGCGAATTCGCAGAAGCGAAGCTAAAACTGGATGCTTAGTTGTTGAATAAAGCCACTCTAAGGATTCGGCATCGGTACTAAAGCCAGTTTTAATCCGCTTTGTTTTAGGAAGCTTTAACTCTTCAAATAAAACCGCCTGTAATTGCTTCGGGGAGGCAGCGTTAAATTCGTGTCCAACAGATTTATATGCAAGAGAAGTTGCCTCTGCCTCTTCTTTCTCAAAGAAGCTCAATAAAGACTTCATCTCCCCTTTATCAATTGCGATGCCAGTTGCCTCCATTTCGGCCAACACATGCATCGTGGGCATCTCGATCTGGTTATATAAATCAAGGCATCTCATTGCCTCTAGTTCTTTTGAAAGCGTTGCCCAGAGTTCACCTAGGTGGGAAGCGAGACTTGGATTCCAATCTGTGGAGAAAAGGTCCGTAGGTGTATTTTCACTTTCAACGCCAAGATACTTTTGTAGAAGGTCAGCTAGTGCAATATCTCTTGAACCAGCATTGAGTAAATAGGCAGCGACTTCAGTATCAACAGTTACTGTTCTTAAGAGCTTTGTGGAGATGGCCTTCTTTGCGCCATGAAAGATAAATCCTTTAAAGCTCGCTATCGAATCTGATACCTCACTAATCGGTGAAACCAAGACCAACTCTGGCTCAATCGAAATTGCTGCTTGGTTCTCTGAAAGCAGTAGTCCTACAAGGCCCGTGCTAGAGCTGAGCGCTTTTGCAAATTCATTTTTACTTACATCGTGAACACTCATCTTTTTTGTAACAACTTCTTTTACTTGTCCTCCTTTAGCAAAGGGAGCAACCCTTGCTTTGAGAGCTTTAATTTCTAGTTTTTCAAATAATTGATTCACTTTTGATATCTCGATACCACTCCATGCAAGATCTGTTAAGTCAGGCGATAACGGCAAGTCATTTCTAAGTTGGGTCAATTCACGATTGGTTATTACTGCAGGAAGCGCTGTCCGAAGCGCCTCCCCTGCTTTGCCTGGAACGGTATCTACCTTGGCAATCAACTCTGAAAGGGAGCCAAATTCTTGAATCCATTTAGTTGCTGTCTTCTCGCCAACTCCAGGTACTGATGGCAAGTTATCACTTGGATCACCGCGAAGGGCAGCGAAGTCAGGATATTGTTTTGGCGTTAGCCCATATTTTTCGAAAACTGCACTGGGCGTCATTCTGGCAAGCTCAGTCACACCTTTTTTTGGATAGAGGACAGTTACTTGATCACTTACTAATTGAAATGAATCACGATCTCCAGAGCAGATGTATATCTCTGCCTCACCGCTAAAGTGCTTCACAAAAGTTGCGATTACATCATCGGCTTCATAGCCCTCAAGCTCAAAATGCGGAATCGCAAAGGCATCTAACAGCTCATTAATGTAGGAAACTTGAGAGCGAAACTCCTCAGGAGTGGCCGCTCTATTTGCTTTATATTCCGGGAACTTTTCAGATCTAAAGGTCTTGCGAGATACATCAAAGGCAGTTGCGATGTGAGTTGGTTTCTCATCTCTGATTAAGTTGATCAGCATGGAGGCAAAACCATAGATTGCATTTGTGGGCTGCCCGCTTGAGGTTGAAAAGTTTTCAACTGGCAGGGCATAGAAAGCCCTAAAGGCCATCGAATGGCCATCGAGTATGAGCAACTTCTTCTTCATCGCGCTTAATCTTAGGCATTGCCACATACAATTGCCCACATGACAGACTTCAATGAGATATTAAATGATCGTGGCCGCGGGGCCCTTGATAAGAAGATGGGAATTGAAATCACTGAAGCTAGCCCGCAGCGCCTAGTTGGCAGAATGCCGGTTGAGGGAAATACTCAACCTTTTGGCCTTCTTCATGGCGGAGCAAATGTTGTTCTAGCAGAAAGCTTAGGATCAGTTGGAGCCCATCTGCATGCAGGACCTTCTAGAAGAATTGTTGGCATTGAGATAAGTGCAAGCCATCACAAGAGTGCGACAGAGGGTTACGTAACAGCAGTTGCAACAGCAGTAACTCTTGGAAAGACTCTCTGCACTTATAACGTAGAGATTACAAACGATAAGGGCGAGAAAACTTGCACCGCAAGAATTACATGCTTGATTCTTGCCCAGCGCTAGTTAATCTAGCTCGTTTGCCCCAGTTCCAAGATAAGCTGATTTAACATGCGGATCATTTAGTAAGTCCTTGCCCTTGGCTTCCTTGGTGATATTTCCAACTTCTAGAACATATGCTCGGTCTGAGCGCTGTAGCGCTTGCTGAGCATTTTGCTCTACTAGAAGAATTGTCACTCCAATTTTATTAATCTGGGTAATGATTCTGAAAATATTGGCAATCATCTGTGGAGCAAGTCCCATTGAAGGCTCATCAAGAAGGAGTACTTTTGGCTTAGCCATAAGCGCTCGCCCAATCGCAAGCATCTGTTGCTCGCCGCCTGAGAGAGTTCCTCCTGCTTGAGTAGCACGCTCTTTTAATCGTGGAAATAACTCATAAACTGTTGCAAGATCCTCGGCAATCTCAGACTTCTTCATCTTAAGGTGGTATTTACCAAGTTCTAGATTTTCAAGAACGGTCATTCCAGGAAATATTCCACGACCCTCTGGAGCTTGAGAAATGCCAAGTGAAACTCTTTGGTGGGCCTTATATTTCAAAATGTCTTCACCATCGTAGGTGATTGTGCCTGACGTTGGATTTAGTAGCCCCGAAATGGTCTTAAGGAGAGTAGTTTTTCCAGCGCCGTTGGCTCCAATGAGGGAGACAATTTCACCTTGGTTTACAACAAGTGAAATGCCCTTAACTGCCTCGATTTTTCCATAGGCAACACGAAGATCTTTGATCTCAAGACGCATCTTCAGGTACTCCTAAATAAGCCTCAATAACTCTTGGATCATCTTGAACTTTTCGAGGTGAATCATCGGCAATTTTCTGCCCGAAGTCTAGAACAACAACTCGATCTGACACTCTCATAACAAGAGACATATCATGCTCAATTAAAAGAACTGTGTATCCAGCATCACGTATCTTTCTAATAGTTGCCGCTAGCTCGACCTTTTCTGCAGGATTAAATCCAGCCGCTGGTTCATCAAGAAGAAGTAACTTTGGCTCTGCTCCCATCGCTCGTGCAATTTCGAGTCTTCTCTGCACTCCATAGGGCAAATTCTTTGCAAGACGATCTGCGTACTCGCCAATACCTATAAAATCTAATAGTTCTTGCGCTCTTGCTTTATCACGCTTTTCTTCCCGACGTGATACTGGGAATCCAAATAGCCCGGAAACTAACCCAGATTTTTTATGAGTATCAGTTGCTGTCATAACGTTTTCAAGGGCAGTCATATCTCCCCATAGTCGAATGTTCTGGAAGGTTCGAGCCACACCCCTCTTTGTGATTTTATAACGCTTCATACCAGATAGAGATTTCCCATCAAAAATAATTTCCCCCGAAGTTATCTGATACACGCCCGTGATGACATTAAAAACTGTTGTCTTTCCAGCACCATTAGGTCCAATTAGACCAAGAATTTCCTGCTTCTTAACATCAAAAGTTACCTCACTAAGGGCAGTTACTCCCCCGAATTTCATTGTGACATTTTTAAGCTGCATTAAGGATGAAGTCATAGCGCATCCTTTTTCACAATTGCCTTCTCACGTTTCTTCCGTGGCAACAAGCCATCTGGGCGGAGATTCATCATGATTACCAAAACTAGACCGAAGACCAGAAGTCTTGCATCAGAGATGAAGCGAATGCGATCTGGCAGATATCCAAGAATAACTGCGCCAAGAATGACTCCCCAGATATTTCCCATTCCACCAAACACCACACAGGCAAGTATCAAAATTGAGATTTGAAGAGTGAAGTTATCTGGTGCAATAAATAAAGTCTTTGAGGCATAGAAAACGCCGGCTGCTCCACCCACTGAGGCCCCGAGAACGAATGCCCAAACTTTATATTTAAATGTTGGGACACCTAGCAATTCTGCTGCATCTTCATCTTGACGAATTGATTCCCAGGCTCGACCCGCTCGGCGAACTGAGAGGCGGCGCACCATCCAGATTGCAAACAAGATTAAAACCAAGAGAGTCCAGTAATAAATGCGATGACTATCAAATCTATATTCAATTCCAAAAATAGCTGGAGGAGTTGGAATATTAATGATTCCTTCAGAGCGTCCCAGCGCACCAAGGTTTAGCGCAACAATTCTTACAATCTCACCAAATCCAAGAGTAATAATCGCAAGGTAATCGCCACGAAGCTTCAGAGCGGGAACTCCTAGAATAATTCCAGAAAACATGGCCATAGCAATTCCAATTGGCAAAATTTCCCAAGTGTTTAAGTCTGTCTTAGTTCCAAGCAAGCCCATGGTGTAAGCACCAATTGCAAAGAATGCGACATAGCCAAGATCTAGTAATCCGCTCTTTCCAATAACAATGTTTAGGCCAATTGCCATAAGAACATACATAGCAATTGGGTAAACTAAAACTGATTCATAATCAGCAATTGGAGTATTTAAAATCGTTCCTCCCATAAATGGAAGAGCCGCTGCAATTGCCAAACCACCGAGAGCTATGCCGACTCGGCCGAGGCGTCCTTGTCTCTCCCAGATTTCAGCTCCCTTATCGCGAAGATTTATCATCATGCCCTCGTCTGAGTTAGCGCTTCACCGAATAACCCATTCGGTCTGGTGTAGAGAATAAGTACGAGCACGATAAAGACAGTAACAGCCTTCCATTGAGTTCCTAGGAAGAATGAGGCATAAGTCTCAAGAAGGCCTAGAGCCAATCCGCCGTAGAAAGCGCCTTTGATGTTTCCAATTCCGCCCAAGATAGCTGCGGTGAATGCTGCAATTCCTAATTCAAATCCAATATTAGACGCTGTGTTTTCATACTTCAGGACATAAAAAAATCCAGCAGCACCAGTCATCAAGCCACCAACTAAGAATGTAGCTGAAACTACTCCATCAATGTTTATACCCATCAAACGGGCAGCATTCGGGTTCATTGAAACTGCGCGAATTGCCTTACCCATACGAGTTTTGTTAACAAAGGTAATAAGTACTGCAAAGAGGATTAATGCAGATATGACAATAATTGTGTTATCAATTCGAACGCCGGCATCAAAGAACTGCCCAATGAACTTCTTTTCCATAGCACGCGGACTTGCCACGGGGCGTGAATCAGTAAGAATTCGAACGCTCTCTGCAAGTACCATGGAGACACCGATAGCTGATATCAAAGGAGCAAGGACTCCAGAATTCATTCGCCGTAATCTGCGATATGCAACAATCTCAACCAACATTGAGAGAACTCCCGATACCAGCATGGAAAAAATTAGCGCTGTTGCAAGTATCAGCCAGAGGCGAGCGCCGGTTGCAGGTTCAGATGCTTGGGTAAATTTGAATAGATCTCGAATAATGATAATTGTGGCGAAAGTGCCAACCATAAAGATCTCGGAATTTGCAAAATTAATCATACGCAAGACGCCGTAGACCATCGTGTAGCCAAGGGCTATGAGAATATAAATGAAGCCAAGGCTCAGCCCGCCAAAAGTCAGCGACCAAAACTGATCTTGAAAGTTACCTATCAAGGCGCCCTATTTCCTATCTAAACCTTCGAATTAAAGTTTCGGCAGGCTCTCGAAACGAGAACCTGCCGAAAGCTATTTTCCTACTTTTTTACTTTACTGGTCCTGTGAACGCGATTTTTCCGCCTTTAACTTCAAAGCCGTTCATAGCGCCACCAGCAACATCACCGTAAGCATCAAACTTGATTGTTGCTCCAGTTAATGACTTGCCGCTGTATGCCTTAACGCACTTAAGCATTGCTTCGCGTGTTGAAACACCCTTTGCAACGCAGCTTAGGAATACGTTTGTAGCATCGATGGACTCAGCAGCGTAAACGCCTGAGGCCTTACCCATGCTCTTCTTGAAATCAGCTTCAAGCTTTGCACTGATTTCAGCAAGAGGAACTGTTCCTGCAGTTAGACGAACACCTTCGAGAACTGATGCTGGTGCAAGAGTTACGAAGCTAGGGCTTAGAACGCCGTCGCCGCCTGCAAGAATTCCGGTGTATCCGCTATCACGTAGCTGCTTGAAGAATGGTGCAGCCTGTGGGAAGTAACCGGTGTAGATAACAACGTTTGCTGCTGCAGTCTTGATCTTAGAGATCGTTGCAGACCAGTCAGTTGTCTTGTCAGAAACGCTATCAAATCCAGCTGATTGACCAGCAGGAATTGCAGGCTTCATGTAATCAACTAGACCAACGCCATAAGCTGATTGATCATCGACTACGAATACCTTAGGTGATGAAACACCCTTTGTAGCTAACTTAAATAGTGATGGACCCTGAACCTTGTCGGTTGGTGGTACACGGTGGAATACAGGAACGCCCATTGCGCCACCTTCAGCGGCTGGGTTTGTAATTGACACACGTGTTGCTGATGGAGAAATCATCGGCAATAGAGTCTGCTTGTAGTAAGGAAGTGCAGCAATTGTTGCACCTGAGTAAGCAGCGCCAACAAGACCAATGATCTTCTTGTTTGATGCGATTCCTGGAGCAACCTTTGCAGATTGTGCTGGATCGCCCTGGTCATCTGCCTGAACAACCTTGACTATGTACTTACCTTTGTTCTTCGCGTTAAAGAGTTTGACTGCATAAAGCATGCCAGCCAATTCGTCCTGGCCAACTGATGCTTCTTCACCAGTTAGAGGACCCTGAAACGCGAGGGTGATTGTCTTAGCTGCTGCATTTGACGCTGGTGCAACTGCAACCAGTGACGCAGCTGCCAGTGCGGCCGCTGCAGCAACCGAAATTAATCCACGCTTTTTCATTTAGTACCTTTCATTCATGATCATGCCCCCTGGGACAGGGAGGGGTGAAGGTTAGCCTTAGGTTAAGCAGAGGGGCAACCTGGTTTATCGCTTAGAGAATTACATTCCTGTTATTTTTTGATGAAAAACGGCGCATACCTATCTATTCGGAGCAGCCGAGGGGTCGATTACCGCTTTGGCTACCTCTTTCATCGAAATTCGCCGGTCCATCGCTGCCCGTTGAATCCATGAGAATGCCTCAGGCTCTGAGAGGTTTAGCGCCTTCATCAAAATTCCCTTAGCCCTGTCAATTAACTTTCTACTCTCCAATCTTTCATGAAGATCACTAACCTCAAGAGCTAGAGATTTCATTTGTCTATGACGACTAATTGATATCTCAATTGCTGGGATTAGATCATTTATTGTAAAAGGTTTGACGACATATGCCATTGCTCCAGCATCACTTGCTCGCTCTATCAAATCTCTCTGGCTAAATGCAGTAAGCATTAGAACTGGAGAGATTTCGATTATCTGACTTGCAGCAGAGATTCCATCAAGGATTGGCATCTTGACATCAAGTATTGCTAAATCAGGTTTTAACTCTTTAGCAAGATCAATTGCTTCTTGGCCATTGCTTGCCTGGCCGACTACTTGATATCCCGATTCACTTAGCATCTCAACTAAATCCATACGGATTAAAGTTTCATCCTCCGCAATCAGGATGCGATGGGAACCAGATTTAATATTAATACTCACGTGCCTCGAGTCGGATTTGAACCGACACTATGCGGTGTTTGAGACCGCCCTCTCTACCGTTGGAGTACCGAGGCTAGATCTAGTTGATGAATATTCTAGCGATAGGCAGGGGCAACGCCACTGACAGCATCTCCCACTTTATGAACGCGCATCGCATTGGTTGAACCAGGAATTCCTGGAGGGGAGCCAGCAACAATCATGATTAATTCACCGACAGCGACTCTCTTGCTTTCAATCAAAATGGTATCTACCTGCTTAACCATCTGATCAGTAGTGGTAACTAATGGGGTCAGAAGTGGTTCAACCCCCCAAGTAAGTGCCATCTGATTGTAAGTCGCAGTATCTGGAGTTAGGGCCAATATTGGAATCGGTGATCTAAGTCTCGACATTCTTCGCGCTGAATCGCCGCTCTTAGTGAATGCAGATAGAACTTGAGCGCCAATTGTTAGGCCAACCTCGGTTGCAGCCTTTGTTATTGCCCCACCTTTAGTTTTTGGGTTGTGTTGCAGGGCTGGAATTAAATGAAGTGCTTCCTTCTCAGTCTTTTCAATGATTCGAGCCATAGTTGATACTGCCTCAATTGCAAATGCTCCCACGCTAGTCTCACCTGAAAGCATCAAAGCATCAGCGCCATCAAGAACGGCATTAGCGCAATCTGTAGCTTCAGCTCTTGTTGGCCGAGAGTTATTAATCATTGAATCAAGCATCTGAGTTGCAACGATAACTGGCTTCGCATTTTCCCTAGCAAGGGTGATGCATCGCTTCTGCACCAGGGGAATATCTTCAATCGGCATTTCAACGCCGAGATCGCCGCGAGCAACCATAATTCCATCAAATGCTAG